>DASTYO010000083.1:0-12136 GCA_035764875.1 Acidimicrobiales bacterium
CCGGGCGCCTGCTCCGAAGGTGGCGGCCGGGTCCTGTGCGATCGCGACCCGTGAACCGAGTCAGGGCCGGAAGGCAGCAGCTCTCAGCGGAGCTCGTGATGTGCCGCAGATCGCCTGGCCGTCACCCTCGGAGCAGGCGCCCGTACCGGTAGGGTCGGCGGCTGCATGGCGTACCAGTCCCTCTACCGCCGCTACCGGTCGCAGCGCTTCGAGGAGGTGCTGGGCCAGGAGCACGTCACCCGGGCCCTGCGCAACGCGGTCCGCGAGGGGCGCGTCGGCCAGGGCTACCTGTTCTCGGGGCCGCGGGGCACCGGCAAGACCTCGACGGCTCGCATCCTCGCCAAGGTGCTCAACTGCGAGCACCCGGTCGACGGCGAGCCCGACACCACCTGCGACAACTGCAAGGCGGTCGAGGAGGGGCGCCAGGTCGACTGGCTCCAGGAGCTCGACGCGGCGTCGAACAACGGCGTCGACGCCATGCGCGACCTGCTGAGCCGGGTCTCCATGGGCACCAGCGGCAACCGCAAGGTGTACGTGCTCGACGAGGTGCACATGCTCTCGACGGCCGCCTCCAACGCGCTGCTCAAGACGCTCGAGGAGCCGCCCGAGCACGTGGTGTTCGTGCTGGCCACCACCGAGCCCGAGAAGGTGCTGCCCACCATCCGGTCGCGCACGCAGCACTTCGAGTTCAACCTGCTCCCCGCGGACGTGCTCGCCGACCACGTCCGCCACGTCATCGCCGACGCCGGCCTCGCCCTCGACGAGGAGGCGGTCGACCACGTGGTCGCGGTCGGTCGAGGCTCGGCGCGCGACACGCTCTCCGCCCTCGACCAGGTGGCCGCCGCCGGCGGCGTCGCCAGCTCCGACACGTCGGTCGACGATCTCGTCGACGCCCTCGGCCGGCGGGACGCCGGCGGCGCGCTGCTGGCCGTCGACGCGTCGGTCCGGGCCGGGCGCGACCCCCGCGTGCTCGCCGAGCACCTCATCGAGTCGCTCCGCCACGCCTTCCTCGTGGCCATGGGCGCGCCGGCGTCGGGCCTCACCGACCGGGCCGTGGCCCGCGCACGCGAGGTCAGCCAGGCGCTCGGGCCGGCGTCGCTCACCCGGGCCCTCGAGGCGGTGGGGACGGCCGTCGTGGAGATGCGCCACGCCCCCGATCCCCGCATCCCCCTCGAGGTCGCGCTCGTGCAGGTCGCCCGACCGGAAGCCGCCGGCGACCTCGACGCGCTGGTCCGCCGGATCGAGCAGCTCGAGCGGGCCGTCGCCAGCGGCGTCGCACCGGCGCCTGCCCCGTCGAGCGCCCCGGTCGCGGAAGCGGCGGCGTCCGCTCCGCGTCCCGGCGGCTCCGGCACCCACGCCGCCGTCACCGCCGCTCCCACCGGTCCGGCCACGCCGCCGCGGGGCGCCGAGGCGGCCCGCGCCCGGCTGGCCCAGCACGAGGCGAGCGCCCCGGAAGCGCCGTCACCGGCCGCGGCCCCGCCGGCGTCCCGGCCCACGCTCGGCGGCGTCAAGCGGGCCCGCGAGGGCGGCGCCGCCCCGCGCGCACCCGCCCCCGGGAGCGATTCGTCGACGAATCGTCCCCCGGCACCGACGGCACCCACGGCGCCTCCGACGGCTCCCGCGCCTGAGCCGGCCCCACCCGCGACCGCACCTGCGGCCGAAGCCGCCCCGGCCGCGGAGCTGCCGGCCGCCGCACCCGAGGCGCTCGCTTCCACCGGCGTCCCGTCCCTCGACGAGCTCACCGGGGCCTGGGACGACGTCCTCGGCGCCCTCAAGGGCCGGGCGAAGGCGCTGTACAAGATGGGCCGCCTCGTCGAGGGCGACGAGCGCACGGCTCGGTTCGCCGTGCCGAACGAACCCAGCCTGAAGAACTGCATGGAGAAGCTCGACGAGGTGGCCGAGGCGCTGCTCGCCCGCTTCGGGCGACCCGTCCCGCTCGAGCTGGTGGTCGACGGAGACGCCGCCACCGCCCCACGTCCGGCTGCCGCACCCGCCGCCCCGCCGTCGGACGACCTCGACGACGAGGTCGACCTCGACGAGCTGACCGACGCACCCGACGCCGAGACCGGCGGCCTGGCCCAGCTGAAGGACGCCTTCCCCGGCGCCGAGCTCCTGGAGGACCGATGAGCGACCAGACCCCCGACCAGCCCGGCGGCCTGCCCGACCTGGGTGGCCTGCTCGGCGGCCTCACCGGCGGTGGCGGCGGGTTGGGCGACCTGTTCGCCCAGGCCCAGGCCGCCATGTCGGCGAGCCAGGCCGCGGCGTCGCAGGAGGTCGAGGGCTCGGCCGGTGGCGGCGTCGTGCGCATCCGGGCCACCGGCGGCGGCGAGGTGCGCTCGGTGCACATCGACCCGGCCGTGGTCGACCCCGACGACGTCGAGGGCCTCGAGGACCTCGTGCTGGCCGCGCTGCGCGACCTCCACGCCGCGACCGCCCGTCTGCAGACCGAGGCCATGGGCGGGTTCGACCCCTCCGGCGTGCTCGGCGGCCTGCTCGGCGGCGACGAGGTCGACGAACCGGCCGGCGACGCGGACGAGTAGGCGCGGGTGCACGCCGACGCCGTCCAGAACCTCATCGACCAGCTCGGTCGCCTGCCCGGGGTGGGTCCGAAGTCGGCCCAGCGCATCGCCTACCACCTGCTCAAGGTCCCCAAGGAGGACGCGCTGGCGCTCGCCGCGGCCGTCGCCACCGCCAAGGAGCGGGTGCGCTTCTGCGAGGTGTGCCACAACCTGTCCGAGGCGCCGCGCTGCCAGATCTGCGCCGACCCGCGGCGCGACGCCACGGTCGTGTGCGTCGTGGAGGAGCCCCGCGACATCATCGCCGTCGAGAAGACCGGGGGCTTCCGTGGCCGCTACCACGTGCTCGGCGGGGCCATCAACCCGATGGAGGGCATCGGCCCCGACCAGCTCAAGGTGCGCGAGCTGCTGGCCCGGATCGACACCGACGCGGTCGTCGAGGTCATCCTGTGCACGAACCCGAACCTCGAGGGCGACACCACGGCGATGTACCTGGCCCGGCTGCTGAAGCCCCTGGGCATCCGCGTGACCCGCATCGCGAGCGGGCTGCCGGTGGGCGGCGACCTCGAGTACGCCGACGAGCTCACCTTGGGGCGGGCCCTGGAGGGCCGGCGCGAGGTCGAGGCCTAGGCAGCCAGCTCGGGGTCGCGCCGCGTCGAGGCCGCCGCAGACGCCCGGGCGCGCAACGGCCCGGTCCGAGGGAGAGGGAGGGACCGGGCCGAGGCGGGGAGATCCAACCCGGGCATCGACAACTGGACGGAGGCGGGCGGGCGGTGCGAACCGGCCAGTCGCCGATACCCGGGGAGGATGGAGATCGGCCGGAGCCGATCGTTCTTGTGGTCGGGCCAGTTCGGTGCGTAGCCGTTCCGGTGATCCGACGTTGCAGTCACATTACAAGAGTTGCCGCCCCGTGACAAGTCCTGTCCGAAATGTTCGGGAAAAGTCCGAGCAGATGTCAACTTCGTGTCGGACGGGCGCGGGTCGGCGTGCCTGGGGCGGCCATACCCACCGATGCTCCCGTCCATGCACGACGGCGAGAAAAAGATCCGCGGACGTGGTGCCGCCCCCGGCACAGCCGGTCAGTCGACGAGCGCGGGCTCGGCGGCGGGCGTCTCCGCGTGCGCCGAGGCCGGCGCCGGGCTCAGCCGCATGAACGTGTAGCCGATGGTGCCCGCGACCAGGCTTCCGGCCAGGATGCCGATCTTGGCGGAGTCGAGGGTGAGGCTGCCCGGCTCGTAGGCGAGGCTGGCCACGAACAGGGCCACGGTGAACCCGACGCCCGCCGTGATGGCCAGGCCGAGCACGGTGCGGTACGTGACCCCGGCGGGCAGGCGGCCGATGCCCAGCTTCTCGCCGATGAAGGTGAAGGCGAACACGCCCACGGTCTTGCCGGCGACGAGGCCGAGCGCGATGCCGAGCACGACCTCGTTGGACAGGATGCCGTCGAGGGCCTCGCTGCTGAGCCGCACGCCGGCGTTGGAGAACGCGAACAGGGGCACGATCAGGAACGCCACCCACAGCTCGAGCTTCCCGGCCAGGCGGTCGAGCGGGGACTGGGTCTCGCGCACCAGGCGGTCGATCTCGGAGAGGCGGGCCGCCTGGACGTCGTAGATGTCGTCCTCGAACTCCTCGCCCTCGGCTGCCACGTCCGACCCGCTCTCGAGCGTCGACTCGAGGTCCTGTCGGAAGTGCTCGGGGTTGTAGAAGGGCCAGGCCGGGGTCATGAGCCCGAGGATCACGCCGGCGAGGGTGGCGTGGATGCCGGTCTCGTGGAAGGCGAACCACGCCACCATGGCGAGGGCGAAGTACACGGGCATCGCCCGCACGTGCATCCGCTTGCAGATCTCGACGGCCACCAGCGTGGCCACCGAGACCGCCGCCCACCCCAGGCTCAGGCCGCTGGTGTAGAAGACGGCGATCACGATGATGGCGCCGATGTCGTCGGCGATGGCCAGCGTGAGCAGGAAGACCTTGGCGGCGGCCGGCACCCGGTTGCCCACCAGGGACACCACGGCGACGGCGAAGGCGATGTCGGTGGCCATGGGCACGCCCCAGCCGTCGAAGCCGTCGCCGCCGGCGTTCAGGAGCATGAAGATGGCTGCGGGGAACACCATGCCGCCGAGGGCGGCGATGGCGGGCAGCGCCGCCTTCTTCGGGTCGCGCAGCTCGCCGTGGACGAGCTCGCGCTTGATCTCGAGGCCGACGAGGAAGAAGAAGATCGCCATCAGCGCGTCGTTCACCCACTCGACCAACGTCAGGTCGATGTGGGCGAGACCGCCGAGGTGGATCGTGAGATCGGTCTCCCAGAGGCTCGCCTGGGCGTGGTACCAGGGCGAGTTCGCCCACACCAGCGCGGCGATCGCCGCCGCCAGCATCACGATGGCGCCGGCGGCCTCCGCGTGCATGAACCGCTGGAACGGCTGCACGAACGTGCGGGGCACGAAGGCATCGGTCTCGCTCCAGCTGGGGCGGCGCAGGATGGTCTGGCGGCGTTCGGCCATGGTGGTTCCTCGTGGACGGGCCCCGGGCGACCCGGAGGTCGATCTAGATCGGCGGGGCAGGGGGACGCTTGAGGGTCATCGAGACGATCGTGCCGTCGCCGGCTGGCTGGAACGTGACGTCGTCGGTGAGGACCTTGATGAGCGGGATGCCCAGGCCCGACTCGTGCTGCAGGCGGCTCGGGTCGGTGGGGGCGGGCAGGGAGCGGAGGGCGTCGGGGTCGAAGCCCGGGCCCCGGTCGCGGATGTCGACGCGGAAGCGGTCCTCGTCGAGGTGGCAGGAGATGACCACCGGTTGGTCGGCGGCCTCGGGGCGGTGGGCCTTGATGGCGTTGCTGCACGCCTCGGTGACCGCGAGGCGCAGGTCGTCGAGTCGGGACTCGGGCAGCGGCGGGTCGAGGGCGGCAGCCGTGGCCACCACGAGGCGCACGACGGCGAGATAGTCCAGCCGAGGGGGGATCTCGAGGACGATCTCGGCCACGGCTCGCCTACCGCGGCTCGGCCGAGACGGCTTCGTCCACGTCGGCGCCGATGATGAAGACCTCGTGCAGCCCGGTGGCCTGGAGCACCTTCAGGATGCGGGGGTTGGTGCACACCAGGCGCACGTCGCCGCCCTCGGAGCCGCGCGCCCGCCGCACGCCGCCGACCAGGACGCCGAGTCCGGTGGAGTCGATGAAGTCGACGTCCTCCATGTCGACGATGACGCGCGTGGTGCCGGCCTCGATGAGGTCGGTGAGCCGGTCACGCAGCTCGGGGGCGGTGGCCACGTCGATCTCGCCGGAGGCGGTGACGACGGTCCAGCCCTGGACGTCGGTGTCTTGGATCTCCAGCTCCATGCAGCGACCCACGCTACCGGGTGGCCCCGCTGCGCTCGCAGGCCGCTCCCGGACCACACCCGTGGAACTACACCCCTGTCGTCAGGTGGGGGCCGGCGCGTACGCTCGCAACGTGGTCGACGGCGCGAGGTGCGGGAGCGAGCTGGAGCTGCTGCTGCGCCGGCGTGCCGAGGCGCTGCTCGACCGCGACGAGGCCCACCTCGACGATCCCCGCCGCCTGGTCCACGTCCAGCGGCTGCCCGCCCGCGACGCCCGCCACGCCGAGCTGGCGGTGCCGCTGCCGCCCGCGGTGGCCGAGCGGTTGGGGGTGCCGCAGCTCTACACGCACCAGGCCGAGGCGCTCGACCTGGTGCGGACCGGCCGGTCGGTGGTGGTCGCCACGGGGACGTCGTCGGGCAAGTCGCTCGTGTACCAGGCGGCCATCGGCGAGGCGGCAGGCGCGCCGGTGCGGCCCGGGACGGCGCTGTGCCTGTTCCCCACCAAGGCGCTGGCCCAGGACCAGCTGCGGGCGCTGCACGCGCTCGACCTGCCCGGCGTGCAGGCCGTCACCTACGACGGCGACACCGGTCGCGACGAGCGGGCCGAAGCCCGGCGCAGCGCCAGCGTCGTCCTGACGAACCCCGAGATGCTGCACTGCGGGATCCTCCCGCACCACGCCGGGTGGATGCGGTTCCTGTCCCGGCTGCGCTACGTCGTGGTCGACGAGCTCCACCTGTTCCGCGGCATCTTCGGCTCCCACGTCGCCCACGTGCTGCGCCGGCTCCGCCGCCTCGCCGCCCACTACGGCGCCGACCCGGTGTTCGTGTGCGCGTCGGCCACCATCGGCGAACCGGCGGCGCTCGCCGCCGCGCTCACCGGCGTCGACGTCGTGCCGGTCACCGACGACGGCTCGCCAGCGGGGGAGCGGGTGGTGGCGATCTGGAACCCGCCGGTGCTCGACGCCGACACCGGCGTCCGGGCCTCCACCCACGGGGAGGCCGCCGGGCTCGTCGCCGACCTCGTCCGCGGCGGCCGGCGCACCATCGGGTTCTGCCCCAGCCGGCGGGCCACCGAGCTGGTCGCCGACCGGGTGCGCCGTCAGCTGCCCGCCTCACGGCGGCGGGGCGTGGCCGCCTACCGGGGCGGGTTCCTCGCCGAGGAGCGCCACGAGATCGAGGCCGCGCTGTCCCAGGGCGAGCTCGACGCGGTGGTGGCCACGTCGGCGCTGGAGCTCGGCGTCGACATCGAGGGGCTCGACGCGTGCGTGCTCGACGGCTTCCCGGGCACGGTCGCCTCGCTCTGGCAGCGGGTCGGGCGGGCGGGGCGCCGCCAGCAGGAATCCCTCGCCGTGCTGGTGTGCGGCAACGACCAGCTCGACCAGTGGATCGCCGCGCACCCCACGGCGCTGTTCGACCGTCCGCCGGAGCCTGCGGTCATCAACCCCGGCAACCCCTTCGTCGCCGACCCACACCTGCGCTGCGCCGCGTTCGAGCTGCCGCTCACCCACGACGACGCCCGGTACTGGCCCGGCCTCCTCGACGAGGGCGTCTGCCGCCTGGCCGCCGCCGGCGACCTGGTGGTCCGCCCGCCCGGGGTCGGCACGGCCGGCGGCAGGGGGCGTCGCCGCCGGGTCTCGGTCGACTCGCCGGTGGCGGTGTGGAACGGTCCGGGCTGGCCGGTCGACGGCATCGGCCTGCGCTCCGGGTCGCCGGGCCAGGTCAAGATCGTCCAGCCCGACGGCACCCCGGTCGGCACGGTCGACCGGGCCCGGGCCGGGGAGGTGGTCCACGAGGGCGCGGTGTACGTGCACGCCGGCCGCCACCACCGGGTGGTGGCGCTCGACCTCGACGCCGGCCAGGCCGTGGTCGTCCCCGACGACGGCACCACCTACACCACCCCGCTCACCCGGATGGACCTGCGCATCCTCGGCGAGGACCACGCCCGCGCCCTCGGGCCGGTCCGGCTCGGCGTCGGCCCCATCGTGGTGACCACGCGGGTCACCGGCTACGACCGCAAGGACGCCGCCACCGGCGAGCGGCTCGAGCGGGTGGCGCTCGGCCTGCCGCCGAGCACGCTCGAGACCCGGGGGGTGTGGCAGGTCATCCCCGAGGACCTGCTCGCCGGCCTCGGCCTCGTGCCCGACGCCTGGCCGGGCACCCTCCACGCCGCCGAGCACGCCGCCATCGGCGTGCTGCCCCTGTTCGCCATCTGCGACCGCTGGGACGTGGGCGGCGTGTCCACCGCCTGTCACGCCGACACCGGTGCGCCCACCATCGTCATCTACGACGGCTACCCGGGTGGCGCGGGCATCGCCGAGCTCGGGTTCGCCGTGGCCGAGCGTCACCTGGCCGCCACGGCGCAGGTGGTCGGGGCGTGCGCCTGCCGCTCCGGGTGCCCGTCGTGCGTGCAGTCGCCGAAGTGCGGCAACGGCAACGAGCCGCTCGACAAGGCCGGTGCCCGGCGGCTGCTGGCGGCCCTCGCCGGCGAGGCCCCGCCTACAGCTGCTTCGCGAGCCGGTTGAGGTAGACGATGTGCCCGGCCCAGCCCAGCATCACCAGGGCGCCGGCGGCGGGCACCGCGAGGTCGACCGTGTCCTCCTCGTCGCGCACCACCGACTGGCCGCCGGCCACCGGCTCGTCGGCCAGCTCCTGGCCGAGCTCGCCGTCGCCGTAGTCGAGGGACTCCTCGAAGCCGGTGTCGAGCGTGGTGGGCGGTCCCTGGCGGGCGGTGGTGCTGCGCCGGCGGGTGCTGGTGGCGCGGCTCGGCACGCGGATGCTGCCGCCCCGCGTGTTCACCTGGGAGTCGGCGGTGGTGGTGGGGCTGGTGGGATCGCCCTCGAGCTCGATGGCGGCGGTGGCCGTGTCGATGATGCTGGAGCGCACGTCGCCGTCGGCCCCGGCGCGCACGGCCCGGACGCGGTACGTGTACGTGCCGGCCTCCTGCGCGGCGAGGTCGTCGACGAGGCGGGGCTCGTCGTCGAGCCCGAGCGTGCCGACGTCGTCGAACCGGCCCTCGCCGGCGACGGCCGGGCCGGAGCGCTCGACGACGTAGCCGGTGGCGTCGGGGTCGAGCTGGTCGGCGGTCAGCGGCGTGAAGGTCACCACCGCCTTGCGCTCGTCGTCGCGCACCTTCGCGCCGACCTCGGTGACCGCGGCCGGGAGCGCGGCCAGCACGAACGAGCGCTCGAGGGTGAACGGCGGCCGCTGGGGGTCGTTCAGCCGGGCCTCGGCCTGCACCAGGTAGCGGCCGTTGCAGGGGACCTCGACGTCGACCGCGAACCGCAGGTCGGCGGTGGTGAACTGGCCGTCCGTGTCCTCGCCGGTGCCGGGCACGACGACGGGGGGCGGCAGGAGGCAGGCCTCGCCGGGCGTGAAGTCGTCGCTGGGGTCGTCGACCACCTGGATGGTGGCCTGGGCGATCTGGTCGGCTGGGCCCATCCGCTCGTAGTGGAACTCGCCGGCGACGGTGAAGGTCTCCTGCCGCAGGGTGGTCCCGTCCACGTCGAAGGGTGCGTGCAGACCCGATCCGGCCCATCGACCGCCGGCGTCGTCGCCGGGCGGTGCCACGTCGTCGGGCGACGTCGGCGGCGGCACCTCGTCGGTCTGGCCGGAGGCCGCCGGTGCGGCGAGCAGCGCGGCCAGCAGCGCGGCGGCGGACGCGCCGAGGATGCGGGCGATCCGGCCGTGCTCAGGCATCGAAGCTCTCGGCGCTGACCATCGTGGCGGTCAGGATGAGCCGCTGGCGGGCGGACCCCTTCGGGTGGCACGTGGTCAGGGTGAGGCGGGCCTGGTCGGGGGTGTTGGCGACGACGCCGATGTCGGTGGGTTCGGTGATCCAGGTGCGCTCGACCTCGTAGGTGCAGGCGCCGATGGGCGTCTCGAGCGTGATGCGGTCGCCCGATTGGAGCACGTCGAGGTCGTGGAACGGCTTGCCGTAGGTGGTGCGGTGGCCGGCGATGCCGACGTTGCCGACCTCGCAGGGCAGCGGCGTGCTGGGGTAGTGACCGGCCCCGGCCTTCAGGGCGCTGGCCGTGGTGCCCTCGACGACGACGGTGTCGACGCCGATGCGGGGGATCTTGATGCGGGTGAGGCTGTCGCCCACGGCGACGTCGCGGTTGACGTAGGCGTCGCGCAGGTCGGGGCTGGCGAGCTGCCGGTCGAGCTGGGACTGGAGCCGGTCCTGGTAGAGGTTCGTGTAGAAGGGGTAGCCGATCATCCCGGCGGCGCCGAGGAGCAGGGCCACCGACGCGATCGACAGCACCATGCGCATGGCCTTGCGCCGCTTGAGGGCCACGACCAGGCGCTCGACCGCGTTCTGGGGCTCCCGACCCGCCGTCGTCACCACAGGGGCTGCGGCGGCCGGCACGGCGGCGGGCACCAGCGGTCGCTCGGCGCGCTCGATGCGGCGGGTCAGCACGACGCTGCCGGTGCCGATGAGCAGGATGAGCGCGAGGGCGACGGTGACCATGGCGGTTTCGGGACCCTATCGACGGGTGCGGATGGCAGGTGGTGGGGCGAGCGGCGCGAGCCGGACCCCGGACGAAGGTCTGTTCGCCCCGCTCGCAGGCATGTCCTGCCTTGCCGGGCGCCCCCACAGCCTGCCCCGGAACGTCCGGATCGCGGCAGTCGGCGGCTACTCCTCGAGCATCGTGGCCCCGGAGCGGAGCTCGGGGTCGGGCACCAGGCGGCCCACGAGCGGCAGTCCGGTGATGGCCTGGTAGCGGACCTCGACCGCCACCCGCCCGGACCGGCGGCGCAGGTCGACGTCGAGGCGGTGGGGGTCGAGGGCGGTGCTCGAGGCCTCGGCTCCCGCCCGGGCCGCGGCGCCGGTGGGGTCGACCGCCGCGGCGCGCGCCGCCTCGCGGGCGGCGTGGGTGACCAGCACGGCGTCGCGCCCGACCAGCACGAGCTGCAGCACGAGCAGCACGGCGAGGCACACCACGGGCAGCCCGAGGGCGAGCTCGACGGTGGCCTGGCCACGGTGCTGCCCACCGTGGCCGGGCCGGGTCGAGCCGACGGCTCCGCTCACACCTTGCCGATCACCGTGTCGAGCACGGCGTCGAACAGCTTGCCGATGCGGCTGGTCTTGCCCGCCCAGGCGAGGAAGACGATGGCGACGGTGGCGGCGCCGAGGAGCACGAGCGCGTACTCGGCGGTGGACTGGCCGCGCTCGCGGCCGGACCGGGCGCGGGCGACGAGGTGCCCGGCCGAGGAGGTGAGGGCGGCCAGCGCCGAGGCGAGCTGCACCTGCAGCGCGAGGAGGGTGGGATGCATCGGGAACTCCAGTCGTTCACGGAGCGGGGGAGGCCGGGGCCTCGAGGCGGCTCCCCTGGAGGGAGTCGAAGGTGCCCGCCACCAGCGGCGCCACCGTGAGGAGGCCGAAGGCGGGGAGGGTGCACAGCACGAGCGGGAAGAGCAGCAGCACGGGGAGCCGGCGAGCCCGGGTCTCCGCGGCGCGACGCCGCCGGGCCCGGGCCTCGAGGGCGACGCGCTCGAGCGGCGGCAGCACGGGCGTGCCGTAGCGGAGGTGGTCGACGAGCGCGTGCACGAGCGGTCGGGCAGCCGGCCCCCACCGCCGCCCGAGCTCGGCGACGGCCTCGTCGGTGGGGCGGCCGACCGCCACGGCGGCGACGGCCTGCTCGAGCGCCGGCCGGAGGCTCTCGGGCGTGACCGGGGCGACGAGGGGGAGGGCGGCCGGGACCGAGAGGCCACCGGCGACGGCGAGGGCGAGCAGGTCGACGAGGTCGGGCAGGTCGCGCTCGATCGCCGGGTCGGGAGCCGCGTCGCGGTGCGCCCTCATGGCGCGCCACCGGCCGCCGACGGCGAGGGCACCGGCGATGGTGAGCGCCAGCTCCACGCCGACGGCGAGGCTGACGGCGCCGATGAGCGCCGCAGTGCCGGCTCGCCGGTCGGCCCGGGGATGCGGCCGCCGGCGGGCGGCGCGCCGTACGAGCCGGCCCAGCCCGTCGACCACGGCAAGCGGCGCGGGCGGGGTGCGAGCATGACGCGCCCGTCGCAGCCGCCCGACCCGTGCCGGGCGGTGCAGGGCGAGCGCGACGGCGCCGCCGGCGCAGACGGCAGCCACGAGGGCGGTCATCGGGCCCGCCGGACGAGCGCGGCCATCCACCAGGCGCCGACGGCGTCGAGCGTGAGGCCGACGGCGATGCACAGCCAGCCGACCGGCGTGCCGAGGAGGAAGCGCCCGGCGCTCGGGTCGAGGCTCGTGAGCAGGAACGCGAAGCCGAGGGGAGCGAGGGTGAGGACCGCGGCCGACGCCTTGCCCTGCGTGGCGAGCGCCGCGGCCTCGG
>DASTYO010000084.1:0-5354 GCA_035764875.1 Acidimicrobiales bacterium
TCGCGGCCGAGCAGGTCGAACAGCAGGCGCTCGAGGTTCGACGACACCTGGATGTCCATGCTCGGGCTGATGGTGGGGACCACCGGCTCGGCGGTCATCGAGCCCGTCTCCAGCCAGCGGGTGAGGATGTCGTTGCGGTTGGACGCCACGAGGAAGCCGGCGACGTCGAGGCCCATCTGCTGGGCGACCCACCCGGCGAGCACGTTGCCGAAGTTGCCCGTGGGCACCGAGAACACCGGCGCCGCGCCGGTCTCGGCCCGGACGGCGCGCGCCGCGGTGACGTAGTAGACGACCTGGGCCATCACCCGGCCCCAGTTGATGGAGTTCATCGCCGACAGCTGGACCTCGTCGCGGAACGCCCGGTCGGCGAAGGCCGCCTTCACGATGTCCTGGCAGTCGTCGAAGGTGCCGGCCGTGGCCACCGCGTGCACGTTGGGCGCGTCGATGGTGGTCATCTGCCGGCGCTGGACCTCGGAGACCCGGCCACCGTCGGGGAACAGCACCACGCAGTCGAGCGCCGAGCGGCCGACCGTGGCCGCCATGGCGGCCGAGCCGGTGTCGCCGGACGTGGCGACCAGGATCGTGGCCCGGCGGCCCCGCTCGGTGAGGAAGTGGTCGAAGAGCCGGCCGACGAGCTGGAGCGCGACGTCCTTGAAGGCGATGGTGGGCCCGTGGAACAGCTCGAGGAGCCAGCGGCGCTCGTCGAGGCGGACCACCGGGCAGACGTCGGCGTGGTCGAAGGTCGCGTACGCCTCCGAGACGATGGACTCGAAGGTGGCCCGCGGCAGCGTGCCGGCGACGAAGGGCCACATGACCGCGGCGGCGACCTCGGCGTAGCCCGCGTCGTCGTCGAGCTCGGGCAGCTCGGGGAAGCGGACCGGCACGTACAGGCCGCCGTCGGGGGCCAGCCCGGTGAGCATGGTGTCGGCGAAGTCGAGGCTCGGGGCGTCGCCTCGCGTCGAGACGTACTCGAGGAGGGCCGTCGCGGTGCTCACGGGCTCAGCACCCGCAGCACCGAGTTCACCTTCCCCACGTCGGCCTGCTCGCGCAGGTCGTCGAGGGTGGCGCGCAGGTCGGCCTCGCGGGCCGTGTGCGTGATGAACAGCACGCGGGCCTCACCCTCCGGGCCCTCCTCGCCGGTGGCGATCTGCTCCATGGCCCGGATGGACACGCCGCGCCGGCCGAAGATCCCGGCCACGGCAGCCAGGGCGCCCGGGCGGTCGTGGAGGTCGAGGTTGAGGTAGTACTCGCAGCGCAGGAAGTCGATGGGCAGGATCGGCGCCGGGTCGTGGGTGGTGATGGTGGCGTGCGTGCCCTTGATGAGGTTCCCGGCGGCGTCGATGAGGTCGCCGAGCACCGCGCTGGCCGTGGGCCCGCCGCCGGCGCCCCGCCCGTAGAACATCAGGTCGCCGACCGCCGCGCCCTCGACGAACACCGCGTTGAACGACTCGCGCACGGAGGCGAGCGGGTGGGTGTCGGGCACCATCGTCGGGTGGACGCGGGCGGCGATGCCGTCGACGCCGTGGGACTCCACGATGGCCAGCAGCTTGATGACGTAGCCGAGCTTGGCGGCCTGGTGGATGTCGTCGGGCGTGATCCCCGAGATGCCCTCGACGTAGACGTCGTCGATGGTGATGCGGCTGCCGTACGCGATCGAGCCGATGATGGCCGCCTTGGCGGCGGCGTCGTGGCCGTCGACGTCGGCGGTGGGGTCGGCCTCGGCGTACCCGAGCGCCTGGGCCTCGGCGAGCGCCTCGGCGTAGTCGGCGCCCTCCTCGCTCATCTTGGTGAGGATGTAGTTGGTGGTGCCGTTGACGATGCCCATCACCCGCGAGATGTGCTCGCCGGCGAGGGACTCGCGCAGCGGGCGGATGAACGGGATGCCGCCGGCCACGGCGGCCTCGAAGAGGAGGTCGACGCCGGCCGAGTCGGCGATGGCGAACAGCTCGGACCCGACGGCCGCGAGCAGGGCCTTGTTGGCGGTGATGACCGGCTTGCCGTTGGCCAGGGCCTTCGCCACGAGCGACCGGGCCGGCTCGACGCCGCCCATGAGCTCGACCACCACGTCGACCTCGGGGTCGTCGACGACGGCGGTCGGGTCGGTGGTGAGCTGCGAGGCGTCGAGCTCGACCGGCCGCTCCTTGTCGAGGTCGCGCACCGCGACCGGCCCGATCTGGAACCGCAGGCCGGTGCGGGCCTCGATGTCGTCACCCCGGGCGGCGAGCAGGCCCACGAGGGAGCCGCCGACGACGCCGCACCCCAGCAGCCCGACCCGGATCGTGGTTGCGCCCATGGCGGTCACGGTAGCCAGACCCCCCTCAGAAGACGTCGTTGCGCACGAGGTCGTCGAAGGACTCGCGGTGCACGACCAGGCGGGCGTCGCCGTCGCGGCAGAACACCACGGCGGGGCGGAGGATCTTGTTGTAGTTCGACCCCATGGAGTGGCCGTACGCGCCGGTGACGGGCGTGGCGAGGACGTCGTCGACGTCGAGGTCGTCGGGCACCCAGCCCTCGCGGACGAGCAGGTCGCCCGACTCGCAGTGCTTGCCGACGACACGGACCCCCTTGGGCCGCTCGGCGTCGGTGGCGCGGGGGAGGAAGGTCTCGTAGCCCGAGCCGTAGAGGACGGGTCGGGGGTTGTCGGACATGCCCCCGTCGACCGCCACGTAGGTGCGCACACCGGGCACGTCCTTGATGGTGCCCACCGTGTAGAGGGTCACGGCGGCGGCCGCCGCGATGGACCGGCCCGGTTCGGCGGTGATGCGGGCGGTGATGCCGGCCTCCCGGCAACCGGCCTGGATGGCGCCGCCCCAGTCGGCCATGGTGGGCGCCGACTCGCCCTCGACGTAGGGCACGCCGAGCCCACCGCCGATGGAGAACTCGGGGAGGTCGTGCGCGGTCACGAACGGGGCCATCGCCTCGACGGCGTCGTGGAACGAATCGGCCACGAACACCTGCGAGCCGATGTGCATGTGGATGCCCACCAGGTCCACGGCCGGGGAGGCGCTGGCCAGCTCGATGGCCCGGCCGGCGGCCCCCGAGTGGAGGCCGAAGCCGAACTTGGAGTCCTCCTGGCCGGTCATCACGAACTCGTGGGTGTGGGCCTCGATGCCCGGCGTGATGCGCAGCAGCACCTGGGGGGCGAGCCCGTCGTCCTGGTGCAGGCGGGTGAGCCGCTCGAGCTCGTCGAAGCTGTCGACCACGATGCGGCCCACGCCGCGGGCCCGGGCGTACGCGAGCTCGGCCAGCGACTTGTTGTTGCCGTGGAGGACCAGCTTCTCGGCCGGCACGCCGGCGGCCAGGGCCACGTGCATCTCGCCGCCGGTGGCGACGTCGAGGTCCATGCCCTCCTCGTGGACGAGGCGGGCCATGGCCACGCACAGGAAGGCCTTGGTGGCGTACGCGACCCCGTCGGGGAAGGCGGCGACGGCCTCCCGGCAGCGGTTGCGCAGGTGCTGCTCGTCGTAGACGAACAGGGGCGTGCCGAACTCGGCGGCCACGTCGAGCAGGTCGCAGCCGCCGATCGACAGGCGGCCGTCGGGTGCGATCTCGGAGTGCTCCGGCAGCAGGTGGGTGGGCAGCGGTCCGGCCACGGCTACATCTGCTCCGGGGCGGACACGCCGAGCAGGTCGAGGCCGATCGCGAGCCCGATGCGCGCCCCCTCGACCAGCCACAGGCGGGCCTGGGTCATCTCCGCAGGCACGTCTCCGATGACGTAGCAGTCGTGGTAGAAGCCGTGGAACCGGTCGGCCAGCTCGCGCACCCAGTTCGTGATGGTGTGGGGGGCCCGCTCCCGGGCGGCACGGGCCAGCGTCTCGGGCAGCTCCGAGAGCGTGCGCAGCAGCTCCACCTCGCGCTCGTGGGTGAGCAGGGACAGGTCGGCCTCGGCGAGCGGCACCCGCTCGACGCCCGCCTCGCCTGCCCGGCGCATGATCGAGTGGATCCGGGCGTGCGCGTACTGCACGTAGAAGACCGGGTTCTCGTTCGACCGGCTCGTGATGAGGTCGAGGTCGATGGTCTGCTGGCTGTCGACCGACTGCAGCAGGTAGGTGAGCCGGGCCACGTCGGCGCCCACCTCGTCGATGAGGTCGCGGAGCTCGATGATGTCGCCGGCCCGCTTGGAGAGGCGCACCTCCTTGCCCTCACGCTCCAGCCGCACGATCTGCACGATCGGCACCTCGAGCTCGGCCGGGTCGTGGCCGAGGGCCTCGATGGCCGCCTTCATCCGCGGCACGTAGCCGTGGTGGTCGGCGCCCCACACGTCGATGAGCAGGTCGAAGCCGCGGGCGAACTTGTCGCGGTGGTAGGCGATGTCGGGCAGCAGGTAGGTGGGCTCGCCGTCGGACTTGATGAGCGGCCGGTCCTTGTCGTCGCCGAAGTCGGTGGACCGCAGCCACACCGCCCCGTCGGCGTCGTAGGCGTGGCCTCGCTGCCGGAGATCGTCGAGCGCCGCGTCCATGGCGCCGCTCTCGACGAGCGCCACCTCGGAGGACCAGACGTCGAAGTGCACGTGGAAGGCCTCGAGGACCTCGCGCTGGTCGCGCAGGGCCCGGTCGTAGCCCCACCGGCGCACGGCGTCGAGTCCCGCGTCGGCGATCTCGTCGGGCATCTCGGCCGCCCAGTCGGCGATGTACTCGCCGCCGTAGCCGCCCTCGGGCAGGGGCTCGCCCCGCTTGCGGGCGAGGAGCGAGGCGGCGTAGTTCGCCATCTGCACGCCGCGGTCGTTGAGGTAGAACTCCCGGGTCACGTCGAAGCCGGTGCGCTCCATGATGCGGGCCACGGAGTCGCCGAAGGCGGCGCCCCGCCCGTGGCCGGCGTGCAACGGCCCGTTCGGGTTGGCGGACACGAACTCGACGTTGACCCGGGTGCCGGCGCCGAGGTCGAGCCGGGCGTAGCCGTGCTCGCCGCCCTCGACGACCTCGGTGAGGACGCCGTGCAGCCAGGTGGGCGCCAGCCGGAAGTTCACGAAGCCGGGCCCGGCGATCTCGACGGCGTCGACGTGCGCGAGGTCGGCCGCCTCCAAGGCGGCGACGAGGTCGGCGGCGATGTCGCGGGGCGGCCGGCCGGCCGCCTTCGCCGAGGCCAGGGCGATGTTGCAGGACCAGTCGCCGTGCTCGCGGCGCGCCGGTCGCTCCATCGTCCAGGTGACGGCGGCGGGGTCGAGGCCGATGCCGGCGGCGGCCGACTCGACGGCGGCGGCGAGCGTGTCGCGGATCACGGTGGCTCCAGGCGGGGTGGGGGTTGCGTCGGTCAGCGCTGCAGCAGCGCGTTGACCCGGTCGATGAGGTCGAGCGGCTCGAAGGGCTTGGTGATGTAGTCGTCGGCGCCGGCCTCGAGGCCGGCGCGGACGTCGG
>DASTYO010000085.1:0-7389 GCA_035764875.1 Acidimicrobiales bacterium
AGCTGCAGCCGCCACCACAGCGACAGCAGCGACCCGCCGACGGCGAGCGCCAACACGGCCTCGGCCTGGCGCACCTTGGGGACGAGCGCGGCGGCCGCGAGCAGGGCCAGCGGCCAGACGAGGTAGAACTGCTCCTCGACCGACAGCGACCAGGTGTGCTCGAGCAGGCCGAGCCCCTCGCTGTCGCGCAGCGTCCGCATCCAGTTGCCGACGTAGAGCAGCACGGGCACGGCGGCGTCGAGCGTGCGCTCCTGGTTGCCGGTCACCCACGCGTAGCCGCACGTGACGGCGACGAGCGTGACGAGCGCGGGGAGCAGCCGCAGCGCCCGCCGCCAGTAGAAGCGCGGGAGGCTGATCCGTCCCGTCGTCCCCCGCTCCCGCAGGAGCAGGGTGGTGATGAGGAACCCGGACAGGGTGAAGAACATGGTGACGCCGATGGCGCCGCCCCTCGGGGCCAGCGAGCGGTCGCCGTGGTAGGCGATCACGAGGAGCACGGCGACGCCGCGCATGCCGTCGAGCGCAGGCCAGTAGCGGCGGTCGCTCGGCTCCGTCTGCACGGTCGGATGGTACCGACGGCCTACCATCCGACCCGCATGTCGCTGCCCCGCCCGATCGCCCGGCTCGTCGCGCGCGCCAAGCCGAGGATCCCGGCTGCGCTGTGGCCGACGCTGCTCGCGCTGCGTTCGGTGGCCGGCGACGGACCGGTCATCGGGCTGCCGCCGTTCCGCCGCGCCCTGGTGCTCGTGGCCCACCCCGACGACGAATCCATCGCCTGCGCGGGGACGATGGCGCTGCTCGCTGACGCGGGCGCCGACGTGACGCTCCTGGCCGCCACCGACGGCGAGGCCACCATCGGCTCGCCGTACGACCCGGCCGAGACGGGCCGGCGCCGGCGGGTCGAGCTCGAGCGGTCGGCGGCGGTGCTCGGCGCCCGCGTCGAGGGGCTCGGCCTGCCCGACGGTCGCCTGCACGAGCACCGGCCCCAGCTGGCCGATGCCCTCGCCGAGGCGGTGGGCCGGCTGCGGCCGGAGGTGGTCATCGGACCCTGGCTCGGCGACGGCCACCGCGACCACCGGGCGGTGGCGTTCGCGCTGGCCGACGCGCTCGGTCGGGCTTCCGCCGGTGGCGGTGACCCGCTCGAGGTCTGGGGCTACGAGACGTGGGCCGCCGTGCCGCACAACCGGCTCGTGCCGATCGAGGACGCCATCGACCGGAAGCGAGCGTCGATCGCCGCCCACGAGACCGGGTCGCTGGCCTTCGACCTGTCGTCAGGGCTCGGGCTGTCGCGGTGGCGGGCCATGCACGGCCTGCTGGGGGAGGGGCACGGCGAGGCGTTCCTCGCCACCGGCCGGACCCGATACGTGGCGCTCGCCCGGGAGCTGGCGGCGTTCGACGACGCCCACGCCGACGGCGACCGATCCGGGGCGACGTCGTGAACGAGCAGGTGCCTGGGGATGCCGCTGACCTGGTGTTCCGTCCGGCCGACCGCTCCGACGACGCGGAGATGCGTCGGCTGAACGCGGAGGCGTTCCCCGCCAACCCGAAGACCCGGGCCGAGATCACGGCGTGGCAGTGGTGGGACAACCCCTTCGGCGACACCATCGCCCACGTCTGGGAGGACGACGGGAAGCTCGTCGGCCAGTACGTCGCCTACCGCATGCCGGCGCTGCTCGGTGGGGAGCCGGGTCGCATCGCCATCGGCGTCGACTACGCCATCGCGCCGAGCCACCGTGGGCGTGGCCTCGGCAAGCCGCTGCTCGACGCGTGCTTCGGGCAAGCCACCGACGAGGGCACGCCCTTCTACTCCCTGCCGAACCAGCTCTCGGTCGGCGGCGCGACCCGCTCCGGGCTGTGCATCGTCGCCCAGCTCGAGGTGCGGGTGCTGCCCACCGACCCCGTGGCGATCGCCGAGATCCTGCGCGACTCCGAGCGCGTGCAGCGGGCCGGTCGAGCCGGCCGGGTGGGGGCGTCGGCGGCGGGCGTGCTGGCCCGGTTGCCGGTGCGGGCCCTGCGGTCCCGGGTGCGCGTGCCGGCTGGCCTCGACGTGGAGCTGCTCGACGACCCGCCCGAGGACGTCGACGCGCTCTGGGACGCGGCGGCGCCGCACCACCTGTGGGGCGTGGCTCGCCGCGGCGATTGGTGGCGGTGGCGCTATGCGGCCCACCCCGACCGGCCCTACCGGCTCGTGGCCGTGCGGCGAGCGGGCCGGTTGGCCGGACTCTCGGCCGTGGTCACCCGCGACGATCTCGGCGGTCGCTTCCACTGCTTGCTCGAGCTGCTGGCACTCGACGAGGACGCGGCCCGGGCGGTCGTCGCCACGGTCGCGGAAGGCGCGCTCGGCACGGCCGACGGCGTCGCCTGCACCGCGGTGCCCGGCTCGTGGCTGTCGCACCTGGCGGGTGCCGCCGGGCTCGTCCGCATCCCGCCCCGGGTCCTGCCCCGGCCCGTCTACTTCGGCGTGATCCCGCACCCCACGATCGTCCCCGACCCCACCGCCGTCTCCTGGTCGACGGCCTGGGGCGACCTCGACCACATCTAGCGGCGTGACGTCTCCCGACGCCGAGCCGCTGCACCTGCCCGAGGAGGTGGCTGGGCCGCAGCGCACGTCCAGCCGGCAGCGCCGGCTGCGAACCGCGTTCCTGCTGCTGGCGGTGGCCTTCGCCGCGCTCGCCCTCGCCGCGCAGTGGGGCGAGGCGGGCGACCGGCTCGGCCGTCTGTCGGCCGGTCACGTCCTCGTGGCCGCGCTCTGCACGGTCGGCTCCCTGGCTGCCAGCTTCCTGGCCTGGCGCGAGACCCTGGCCGGTCTGGGCAGCCGCCTAGCGCTGCCCGCCGCCGGCCGGGTGTTCTTCCTCGGCCAGCTGGCGAAGTACGTGCCCGGGTCGATCTGGGCGATCGTCGGGCAGATGGAGCTGGCCAAGGTGCACGGCGTGCGTCGGGAGCGGACGGCCACCGCCGGCATCGTCGTCCTCGTCATCTCGCTGGCCATGGGCTTGCTGCTCGGCCTCTTGGCGGTGCCGGCGCTGCTCGACGCCGAGGGGGAGCTGTACGCCTCCGCGGTGCTGCTGCTCGTGCCGCTGGCCGTCGTGCTCCACCCGAGGGTGCTGACCTGGCTGGTCGACACCGGCTTGCGCCTGGTCGGTCGAGCGCCGCTCGACGCGCCGCTGACGATCACGATGATCTGGCGGGTCGCCCTGTTCTCCGTGCTCAGCAACGGCCTGCTCGGCCTGCAGATCTGGCAGCTCACGGTCGACGTCGGCGGCGAGGGCTGGCACCTCCTGCCCCTGGCGATCGGCGGCTACGGCCTCGCCGCCGCCGTGAGCCTCGTGGTGATCCCACTGCCCGCCGGCGCCGGCCTCCGGGAGGCGATCCTCGTCCTCTTGTTGGCGGACGACATCGGCGCCGCCGGCGCCACGCTGGTCGTCATCCTCGCCCGCCTCCTGCTCACGCTCGCCGACGTCGTCGCCGCCGCCCTCGCCGCCACCGCCACGAGGCACGCCACCCCGGGGGTGACCCCGACCTGAAGCTGGACGCGGATGCTGCGCAACGGTTTCCGGAACTGGACGCGGATGCTGCGCACTTCCGGCCCCGGCCCTTCTGGAACTGGACGCGGATGCTGCGCACTTCCGGCCCCGCCGAGGGCCGCTGGTACCGTCGATGCCCATGCCCACCGGCGTCCCGCGCACCGGCCCGGTGCGGGTGCTGGTCTGCTCGCAGGGCTTCCCCCGCCACCCGGCCGACCACCACGCCTCCTTCGTGCTCGACCACGCGCGCGCCCTCACCGCCGCCGGCGCCGAGGTGCGGGTGTCCTGCCCGGCCGGACCCGGCCTCGCCACCACGGACGCCTACCCGGCGGCCGACGCCGACGGCGAGCCGACGACGGTCGCCATCCGCCGGTTCCGCTACGCCCCTCGCCGCTTCGAGACGCTCGCGTACAGCGGCGGCATGCACCACCGGGCTCGAGGCGCCGGCGGCCTCGTGCTGCCGCTCTTCCTCCTCGGTTTCCTGGTCGACGTGGCGCGAGGCGCTCGCCGGGCCGACGTCATCCACGCCCACTGGTGGCTCCCGTCCGGGGTGGTGGCCGTGCTCGCCGGCCGGATGACCGGGACGCCGGTGGTCGTGCAGGTCCACGGCACCGACGCCGCCATGGCGAAGGGACCTTTGCGCTGGTTCGCCCGCTGGGTGCTGCGCTCCGCCGACGCCGTCATCGCCGTGAGCGAGGATCTCGCCGGCTGGGTGCGCGGCGTGGCCGAGGTCGAAGCCACCGTGCTCCCGATGCCCCTGCGACCGGCGCTCGCCGACGGGCTCCACCACGACCCAGCGTCGCCCCCGTCGGACGGGCCCGTGCTCGCCGTCGGTCGCCTGGTGCCCGAGAAGGGCTTCGACGTCCTCATCCGGGCGGCCGCCAAGGCCGGCCTGCCGGTGGTCGTCGTGGGCGACGGAGGGCAGGAGCCGGTTCTGCGGCGCCTCGCCGACGACGTCGGCGCCGACGTCACCTTCGCCGGCCCCGTGGCTCCCGACGAGCTCGGACCCCACTACCGGGCGGCGCGGCTCGTGGCGGTGCCGAGCCACCGCGAGGGCTTCGGCCTCGTCGCCGCCGAGGCGTTGGCCAACGGCCGGGCCGTCGTGGCGTCTGCCGTCGGCGGCCTCGCCCAGGTCGTGGCCGACGGGGTCACCGGCCGGCTCGTCCCCGCCGGCGACGTCGAGGCGCTGGCCGACGCCCTCGCCACCACCGACCCGGCGCTCGGCGCCGCCGGCCCGGCCTCGATCACCTGGATCGCACCCGAACGGATCGGCCCCGCAACCCTCGACGTCTACCTGAGGGTTCTGGAGGTTCGCTGACCCTCGGGTTCGCTCCCGCCCGTAGGGAGCGATTCGTCGACGAATCGCCGCGCAGGTCTTCGGGAGCGATTCGCCGACGAATCGCCGCGCAGATGTCCGACGATTCGCCGACGAATCGTCGCCAACGACCCGTCAGCCGAGCTCGTCGAGCACCTGGGCCATCTCGGCACGGAAGCGACGCAGCTCACGCCGGTGCAGGTCGGACAGCCGCTCGAGGACAGCCTCGCCCTCCCGGGTCAGCGACACGAGCCGCCGGCGGGAGTCGGACGCATCCCGGTCGCTGACCACCAGCCCCGCCTCCTCGGCCCGATCGACCAGCCCCACCACCGAGTGGGTGCGGGTCTGCAGCACCTCAGCCAGGTCACCCACCGCCGGCGCCGCCTCGCCCGGGTGCCCCCGCACCGCCAGCAGCAGCTGGTGCTGCGCCGGCGTCAGCCCTTCGGACCTGGCCGCCTCCTCGGAGAAGTGCAGGAAGACCCGCAGCGCGTGCCGGAAGCGGGCGAGGGTCTGGTAGTCGGCGTCGCTGAGGGGACGGGAGGATTCGGTCACGACGCAGTGGCGGTGCTGGGTGCCCGCGTCCGCTGGCTGGCGATGAGGTGCATCTCGCTGGTGAGGAGCATGGCGACGATGGCGGCCAGCGTCGTGGACGGCAGCAGCTGCAGCCCCGCCATCTTCGCCACCACCAGCGTGCTGCCCACCGGCGTCTTCGTCACGCCGACGTTGGTGGCCACCATGCACGCCGCCATCAGCACGGTGGCGTCGACCGACGGGAAGGCGATGTGGAGCAGCTGCCCGGCCGCCGCCCCCACGAAGAACAGCGGGATGATGAACCCGCCCCGCCATCCGGTGGTCAGGCACACCGCGGACGCTGCCAGCTTGCCGACGAGCGCAGCCGCGAGCGTGCCCGCGGCGAAGCCGCCGGCCGCGATCACCGAGATCTGGGCCTCGCCGAACGTGAGGGAGAAGCTGGACCACATCGCCAGCAGCCCGAGCAGCACGCCGCCCACCGCCGGCCGGACGGCACCCGGGATGCGGTTCGTGACCCTGCGGATGCCGGCCACCAGGTACGTGAACGCGGCGGCGAGCGCGGCACCGACCACGGCGGCGACCAGACCCCAGAGCAGGTCACGGGACGACACGCCCGTGGCGGCCGGCAGCTCGATGAGCGGCCCGTAGCCGACACCCTCGAGGGCGGTGAAGACGGCGAAGCCGATGAGCGCTCCGCCCAGGGCGGGCAGCAGCGCCTCGTAGTACTCGAGCCCCCGTCGGTGGAGGATCTCGAGCGCGAACACGGCCGACCCGAGCGGGGCGCCGAACAGCACGGCGAACGCCGACGCCATGCCGCAGATGGCCAGCACCCGGGTCTGCTCCCGCGTGACCCGCAGCCGCTGGCCGGTCAGCGTGCCGATCACGCCGCCGGTCTGCACCAGCGGTGCCTCCGGTCCGAGCGCGCTGCCTGCGGCGATGCCCACGAGGGAGGCGGGGATCAGCGAGCGCAGCGATCGGGCGTCGCTGCTGCCGCCCGACACGTGGATGTTGTCGACCAGGAGCTCGACGTCGCCCGGGTCGCCGAGCACCTTGATGAGCAGGCCGACGGCCGCCCCGGCGCCGGTGAGCACGAGCAGTTGGCCCAGCCAGCCCTCGTGGTGCTCGGGGGCGAGGAACGCCTCGAGCACGTGGAGGCCGCTCACGTAGGCGGCACCCACCAGTCCGCCGGCCAGGCCGACCACGACCACGAGCGCGAGGAGGCGCCGGTCGATGTGGGGGAAGTCCTCGATCACGAAGAAACATCGTATTGCGATCTGTTCCGAGATCCGACATCGCGCACCGGGCGAGCCCACCGGTGCCATGGCGCTCGGGACCTTCGTCACCGGTTCTGGCACGCTTCGCGCAACTGGTGCAGAAAGCGCGCGAAGCGCAGCCGTGTCGTTGTATGGTGCGGCTACCTCCTGGCGGGGGTCGCGCGGTGACCGGTCGACGCCCGGCGTGCCGCTCGAATGGACGATGGCGAAGGACGGCGGCCCGGTTGGCACTGATCACCGAACTCGACGACCGCACCCTGGTCGAGCGGCACCGAGCCGGCGACGAGGATGCGTTCCGTCGGATCGTCGAGCGCCACCACCGGTCCCTCTACGCCAACGCCCTGCGCCGCCTGGGCGATCCGGTCCTCGCCGAGGACGCCGTGCAGGAGGCGTTCCTCCGTGCGTTCCGGAACCTCGACCGCTTCGACGGCGCCTACCACCTCGACGCCTGGCTGCACCGCATCGTCACCAACACCTGCCATGACATCGGCCGCCGCCAGGGCCGCGACACCCGCCTGTTCGACCGGGCCTGCACCCGCGTCGAGACCCAGGCACCCGCGGCCGACGAGGAGTTCGACGCCACGCCGCGAGACGAGCTCACCGACGCGCTCGACCAGCTGCCCGAGAGCTACCGCGAGGTCCTGCTGCTCCGCTTCGTCGACGAGATGTCCTACGAGGACGTCGCGCTGAAGGCCGGCATCTCCGAGCAGAACGCCCGGGCCCGCGTCTCCCGTGGTCGCACGATGCT
>DASTYO010000086.1:0-53826 GCA_035764875.1 Acidimicrobiales bacterium
CGGCCTCGCCAAGTCCGACGTCGACAGCGAGTACGTCGCGGCGGCCGTCCTCTTCCTCGGCGCCGTGGCGTTCGGCGCCGGCCTGCTCGCCAGCGTGCTCGCGGCGCGGGCGATCGCTGACCCGGTCACGTCGGTGCGCGAGGGGCTCGAGCGGATCGAGCGCGGCGAGCTGGAGGCGCGCGTGCCCGTGGACGACGGCAGCGAGGTCGGCCAGCTCCAGGCCGGCTTCAACCGGATGGTCCACGGGCTGCGCGAGCGCCAGCGCCTGCAGGAGCTGTTCGGCCGGCACGTCGGCCACGAGGTGGCGGCCCTCGCCCTCGAGCGCGACGCCGACCTCGGCGGCGAGTCCCGGCCGGCGAGCGTGATGTTCGTCGACCTCGTCGGCTCCACCGCCATGGCCGAGGTGCTCCCGCCCGGTGAGGTGGTCGCCACGCTCAACGCCTTCTTCGACGCGGTCGTCGACGTCGTCACCTCCGAGGGCGGCTGGGTCAACAAGTTCCACGGGGACGGCGCCCTGGCCGTCTTCGGCGTGCCCGGCCACGAGCCCGACCACCAGGAGCGGGCGCTGCGGGCGGCTCGGCGGTTGTGCACGTGCCTCGCCGAGCTGGCCGACGAGCACCCCGGCCTCGACGCCGGCATCGGCGTGTCGTCCGGCACCGTCGTGGCCGGCAACGTCGGCTCGGAGGAGCGCTACGAGTACACGGTGATCGGCCGGGCGGTGAACCAGGCCGCCCGCCTCACCGAGCTGGCCAAGGACCGGCCCGGCCGGGTGCTCGCCAGCGGGGCCGCGGTGCAGGGCGCCGGGTCGGAGAAGGCCAACTGGACCTCGCGGGGCCGCATCGGGCTGCGCGGGCAGCGATCGCCCACCGACGTCTACGAGCCGGCGACGCCGCCCGCCTCCGCCCGGCTCTGGGACGCGGGGCACGCCACCGACGACGTGTGACCGCTACGGGACCGGGAGGGTGAAGACCTGGTGGACCCGGTCGGGCGGGCGCTGGTCGGGCGCCCACGGCGAGAGCAGCCGCGTGTAGCCGTTGATGCGGCAGGCGGACAGCAGCCGCGGGACGAGGGCGGCCGGGTCGCCGTCGCAGCGCACGCACACGGCCGTCTCGAAGGTGCGGTCGCGGGCGGTGCGGGCGAGCCGCCACGCCTCCCGGACGGACGCGCCGGCCAGCATGCGGCTCACGTCGGGCACGGCGGCGACGCCGTCGAGGACCAGCGCGGGGTCGGCGTACGCGCCGGCGTGGGGCGGGGTGGGCTCGTCGGCGGGTGGAGGTGCGTCCCAGCCGGCGATGGCGGTGTCGAGGTCGTAGGTGGCGCGCCGCTCCCCGGGTTCGGCTCCGAGCGCCCGCAGCTGCTCGGCGTAGCACGGCGGATGCCACGGCCGGCCGGTGGCGCCGGCGCGGTCGAAGCCCTCGACGAGCACGCCGAAGTCCTCGTCCGGGGTCCACGAGACCGGTCCGGTCATCGAGGTCACGCCCTGCTCCGCGAGCCACCCGCGCGCCGCATCGAGGAGCGCCCGGGTGACCTCGAGGTCGTCGGGGACGTCGAACATGCCGAACCAGCCCTGCTGGCTGCCCGAGCCGTCGATGTGCGCGGCGATCCGGCCGATGGGCGCACCGGCCTGGCGGGCGAGGAGGAAGGCGGCGTCGCCGCGCTCGAAGTACGGGTGGCGGCGGCTGTCGAGGCGCCACTGCTCGTAGGCCCGCACGTCGGGCGTCCACCGCTGCTCGTGCCCGTGCAGCACGTAGGGGATCTCGGCGAAGCGCTTGAGCTGCTTCCGGGACTCGACCGGCTCGACGGTGACGAGGGCCTGGGGGGTGGGCACGGGCGGCCACCGTAGAGGCGAGCGGCTCGTCGCGGCGGGCGCGCGTGCCGTGGATAGGGTCTGCCCATGGTGGAACCGACGCACCCGCTGCTCGAGCTCCCGCTCGACGAGCTGCTGGCCCGGGCTCGGGCCGTGCGCGACGCCGGCACCGGCACGCGCATCACCTACTCCCCCAAGGTCTTCATCCCGCTCACCATGCTGTGTCGGGACAAGTGCGGCTACTGCACGTTCGCCCAACCGCCCGCCCGCCTGGCGGCCCCGTACCTCACGCCCGACGAGGTGCTGGCCATCGCCCGGCGCGGCGCCGAGGCCGGTTGCCACGAGGCGCTGTTCACGCTGGGCGAGCGGCCCGAGGAGCGCTACCCGGTGGCGGGCGAGTGGCTGGCCGAGCACGGCTACGCGTCCACCGTCGACTACCTGGCCGCGATGTGCCGCCTCGTCCTCGACGAGACCGGGCTGCTCCCCCACGCCAACGCCGGCGCCCTGTTCCCCGACGAGCTCGCCCGCCTGCGCGAGGTCGCCCCCTCGCAGGGGATGATGCTCGAGTCCCTGCGGGACGACCTCGAGTGCCACCGGGGCTCACCCGACAAGGTGCCCGAGCGCCGACTCGCCACCCTGGAGGCGGCCGGCGAGCTCGGCATCGCCTTCACCACCGGCATCCTCGTCGGCATCGGTGAGGATCCCGTCGACCGGGTGCGCGCCCTCGAGGCCATCGCCGCCAGCCACGGCCGTCACGGCCACGTGCAGGAGGTGATCGTCCAGAACTTCCTGCCGAAGCCCGGGACGGCGATGCACAAGGCACCGCCGTGCCCGCCGGACGACTTCCTCCAGGCCATCGCGCTCGCCCGGCTGATCCTGCCGCCGGAGATCCACCTGCAGGCACCGCCCAACCTGTCCGACGACTTCGGCGTCCTGCTCGACGCCGGCATCGACGACTGGGGCGGCGTCTCGCCCGTCACCGCCGACCACGTGAACCCCGAGCGGCCGTGGCCCGCCCTCGACCGCCTGCGCGAGGTCACCGAGGCCCGTGGCTTCGTCCTGGCGCCCCGGCTCACCATCTACCCCGAGCACGCGCTCCAGCCCGAGCGCTTCCTCGACGAGCGGCTCCGCTTCCCGGTGCTCGACCGCGCCGACGCCGAGGCCCTCGGCCGCGACGACCACTGGTACTCCGGCCACGAGGACCCGCCGCCCGTGCTGGTCCCGGGCTCGGCGTCCGCGGGCGGCGCCGTCGGCGAGGTGCTCGCCGGCGCCCTGCTCGGCCAGGAGCTCGGCGTCGACGAGATCGCCACGCTGTTCAGCGCTCGTGGGCCGGAGGTCGCCCAGGTCGCGCAGGTCGCCGACGAGATGCGCCGCGAGGAGGTCGGCGACGTCGTCACCTACGTCCAGAACCGCAACATCAACTACACGAACGTGTGCACGTTCAAGTGCCGGTTCTGCGGCTTCTCCAAGGGCCCGCTGTCGCTGAACCTGCGCGGCAACCCCTACCTGCTGTCGCTCGAGGAGATCGCCGACCGGGTGCGCGAGGCCTGGGACCTGGGTGCCACCGAGGTGTGCCTCCAGGGCGGCATCCACCCCGACTTCGACGGCGACTACTACATCGACGTCACCCGTGCGGTGAAGGAGGCGGCGCCCGGCATCCACGTGCACGGCTTCACCGCCCTCGAGGTCACCGAGGGGGCCAAGCGCCTCGGCGAGCCGCTCGCCCACTACCTGCGACGGCTCATGGACGTGGGGCTCGCGACGCTGCCCGGCACCGCGGCCGAGATCCTCGACGACGAGATGCGCGCCCTGCTGTGCCCCGACAAGATCGACACCGAGGAGTGGCTCGACGCCCACCGCACCGCGCACCAGGTCGGCCTGCGCTCGAACGTCACGATCATGTACGGGGCCATCGAGAACCCGGTGCACTGGGCCCGGCACATCGTGCGCACCCGCGACCTCCAGCGGGAGACCGGCGGGTTCACCGAGTTCGTGCCGCTCCCGTTCGTGCACATGGCCGCGCCCATGTACATCCAGCGCAAGGCCCGCCGCGGCCCCACCTTCCGCGAGGCGCTGCTCATGCACGCCGTGGGACGCATCGCCTACCGGGGCGCCATCGACAACATCCAGGTGTCCTGGGTGAAGATGGGCCGCTCCGGGGTCACGCAGTGCCTGCAGGCCGGCGTGAACGACCTCGGCGGCACGCTCATGGACGAGAACATCTCCCGGGCAGCCGGGGCCAGCCACGGCCAGATGATGCAGGCCGAGGACTTCCGATCGATCGTGGAGCCCCTCGGCCGCACGCTCGAGCAGCGCACCACGCTCTACGGCCGCACCGCTCCCGCCTGACCCACGAGGGCGACCAGGTCGTCCGGGTCGAAGGGCTTGCCGAGGAAGAACTCGCGGTCGCGCAGCACCACCGGCGCCTGCTCGGCGATGGCGATGTCGGCGGTGAAGATCACCACCGGCAGCTCGCACAGGTGGTCGTCGCGCTCGCGGAGGCGCCGCAGGACCTCCCACCCGTCGATGCCGGGCATGCGCACGTCGAGGAGCACGACATCGGGGACGTAGCCCCCGTACAGGGCGTCGAGGGCGGCCTCGCCCGAGGCCGCCTCCCGCACGTCGTAGCCGACCGCCTCCAGGATCACCCGGGCGACGAGCCGGACGTCCGGTTCGTCGTCGACAACCAGCACGGCTCCCACGGCGCAGGAGGGTACGGCACGGGCCGACGGGACCAGGGCATCGGAGGCGCTGTGCCATGCTCGGCCCCATGTCCGAGGCTCCCGTCCCACGCGAGCGCATCGACGAGCTGCTCGACGCGGCCGGGGCGGTGCGGAACCGCGACCTGCTCGCCGACATCTTCCGCAGCGCGTTCGGTCTGGCCGGCGACGACGTGGACCGCCTCGACCTCAAGATCACGGCCGCCGCGCTGCGCGAGATGCGCACGGCGTTCAAGACGTTCCTGCCCTACGCCGACCGCGCCAAGGTCACGATGTTCGGCTCGGCCCGCACCCAGCCCGACGACGCCGAGTACCACCAGACCCGGCGCCTGGCCGCCGACTTCGCCGAGCGGGGCTGGATGGTGGTCACCGGCGCCGGTCCCGGGATCATGGCCGCGGGCATGGAGGGCGCCGGTCGCGAGAACTCCATGGGCGTCACGATCCGGCTGCCCTTCGAGGAGGCGGCCAACGAGTTCATCGACGGCGACGACAAGCTCGTGTCGATGAAGTACTTCTTCACCCGCAAGCTCATGCTGGTGAAGGAGTCGAAGGGCTTCGTCGCCCTGCCCGGCGGCTTCGGCACGCAGGACGAGACCTTCGAGCTGTTCACGCTCCAGCAGACCGGCAAGAGCGTGCCCGCCCCGGTGGTGCTGCTCGACGTGCCGGGCGGCACCTACTGGCACTCGTGGCTGCGGTTCGTCCAGGACGAGCTCGTCGCGGGCGGTCTCATCAGCGCCGGCGACCTCGAGCTGTTCCTCATCACCGACGACGTCGACGAGGCCTGCGAGGAGGTCGTGGGCTTCTACCGCAACTACGACTCGATCCGCTGGTCCGGCGACCGCCTCATCATCCGCATGCGGCAGGGGCCCACCGACGAGCAGCTCGAGGCGCTCAACGAGCGCCACGCCGACCTGCTCACCCAGGGCCGGATCGAGCGCAGCGAGCCCACCCCGGCCGAGCGGTCGAGCGGCGATGCCCTCGACCTCGACCGCATCGTCATGCACTACGACAAGTACAAGCAGAGCAGCATCCACCGCATCATCCGGGACGCCAACGCCTGGGTGACGGCGTGAGCCCGCTCGCCCTGCGCGACGACGACCTGGAGGCCGGCCGCACCGAGCTGCGCCGGTGGCTGGCCGAGCACCCCGACCCCGATGGGCCCACCCTCGCCACCGCCGGCCTGGTCGCCCCGCACTACCCGCCCCCGTGGGGCCTCGGCGCCGGCCCGCAGCTCCAGCTGCTCGTGGACGCCGAGCTCGCCGCCGCCGGGGTCCAGCTCCCGGAGAACCCGATCGGCGTCGGCTGGGCCGGTCCCACCATCGTCGCGGCCGGCACGCCCGAGCAGCAGCAGCGCTGGCTGCCCCGCCTGCTGTCCGGAGAGGACTTCTGGTCCCAGCTGTTCAGCGAGCCCGAAGCCGGCTCCGACCTGGCGTCGCTGCGCACCCGGGCCGAGCGCGACGGCGACGTGTACGTGGTGAACGGGCAGAAGATCTGGTCGACCTGGGCCGACCGCGCCGCCTACGGCATCCTGCTCGCCCGCACCGACCCGACGGTCCCGAAGCACCGGGGCATCAGCTACTTCGTGCTCGACATGGGCCTGCCCGGCGTCGAGGCCCGGCCCATCACCGAGATGACCGGCCAGGCGCACTTCAACGAGGTGTTCCTCACCGACGTGCGGGTCCCGGTCGACTGCCGCATCGGCGCCGAGGGGGACGGCTGGCGGCTGGCCAAGGTGACCCTGGGCAACGAGCGGGTCTCGCTGTCGGAGGGCGGCGTGTGCTGGGGAATGGGCCCCACGAGCCGCGAGGCGTTCGGGGTCCTGCGGGCCGAGGGCGTCGCCGACCCGGTGCGCCGGCAGGAGGCGGCTCGGCTGTGGTGCCAGGCCACCGTGCTCGAGCTGCTCGACCAGCGGGTGGTCGACGCGCTCGTGCGGGGCGACGACCCCACGCCGGTGGCGTCGCTCAAGAAGCGACTGGCCGACGTGCACGGCCAGGAGCTCCTCACCCTCATGAAGGACCGGCTGGGCCCCCACGGGATGCTCGGCGTGCAGGACCCCCACGCCGAGGAGCGCGACGTGTGGCACTGGGCCTACCTGTTCTCCCGGGCCCTCACGATCGGCGGCGGCACGACGCAGGTCCTCTCCGACATCATCGGCGAGCAGCTCCTCGGGCTGCCGCGCGAACCACGACCGTCCGGAGGCGCGCCGTGAGCCACGAGTTCTCCACCATCGGCTTCGAGCGCGACGGAGACGTCCTCGTCGTCACCGTGGACCACCCGTCATCGCCGATCAACGCCGTCGACGGTGCCCTCCACGAGGACCTCGCCGCCCTCTTCCCCCGGCTCCAGGCCGAGCGCGACGCGCGAGCCGTGCTCCTCACCGGCCGGGGCAGCGCCTTCTCGGCCGGCGGCGACTTCGACTGGTTCCCCACCCTGCAGGACCCCACCGCGCTCGAGCACCTGCGCCTCGACGCCCGGGCGATGATCTGGGACCTGCTCGACGTCCACCTGCCGATCGTCGCCGCGGTGAACGGCCACGCCATGGGCCTCGGCGCCTCCGTGGCCCTCCTGAGCGACGTCGTGTTCGTGGCGGAGGGTGCCACCATCGGCGACCCGCACGTGAAGGTGGGCCTGGTCGCGGGCGACGGCGGCACCATCGCCTGGCCCCTCGCCCTCGGCCCCATGCTCGCCAAGCGCTTCCTGCTCACCGGCGACCCCGTGACGGCCGACGAGGCCGTGCGGCTGGGGCTCGCCCACCGGGCCGTGCCGGCCGACGACCTGCACGCCGAGGCCCTCGCCTTCGCCCACCGGCTGGCGGCCGGCGCGCCCCTCGCCGTGCAGTACACGAAGCAAGCCGTGAACGCCTGGATCAAGGCCACCGCCGGCCCGTCGTTCGACCTGGCGCAGGCGCTCGAGATCGCCACGTTCCGCTCGGAGGACCATCGGGAGGCCCTCACGGCGGTGCGCGAGCGGCGCCCGCCGCGGTTCCGGGGGCGCTGACCCCACCCGGGAGTCGGTTCGTCACCTGGTGTGCGATATCCACCGGTTGACATGCGTCACATGACTGTCACACTGGAGCTGTGCCGGACGTTGCGCACGCGATCAGGGACAAGCACCGGCTCGGTGCGGTGCGGCGCCTCGTCGTGCTCGACACGCCGCCCACGCCCGCCTTCGACCGCCTCACCCGCATGGCGGCCACGTTGCTCGAGTGCCCCGTCTCGCTGCTGACCATCGTCGATGCCGAGCGGCAGTGGTTCAAGAGCACCCACGGGCTGCCCGACGCCGAGCTGCGGGAGACCCCCCTCGCGTACTCGATGTGCCAGTACGCGGTGGTCACCGGCTCCCCGGTCGTGGTGCCCGACGCTGCGTCCGATCCGGAGCTCCGCGGGCACCTCGCCGTCACCGAGCTGGGCATGCGCGCCTACGCCGGCTCGCCCATCTGGTCGCCCGACCGCCACCCGGTGGGCGCGCTGTGCGTGTCCGACTTCGTCCCCCACCGGTGGACCGACCAGCAGCTCGAGCTCCTCGACGACCTCGCGCAGATCGCGACGCGCGAGCTGGCGCTGAACGTGCACGAGCGCATGGACGCGCGCCGTCGGGTCTTCGGGGTCGGCCCCGCGGCCTGGTCCTGAGCGCTCCCGGTTCAGCGAGCGGCGACGAAGCGCAGCAGCACCTGCCGGTGCGGGTTGTCGCGGTTGCGGTCGACCAGGACGACCGACTGCCACGTCCCCAGCTCCGGGGCACCCCCGCGCACGGGGATGGTGAGCGAGGGCGACACGAGCAGCGGCAGGACGTGGTCGGCACCGTGCCCGGGCGAGCCGTGCTGGTGGGTCCAGTCCAGGTCGCGGGGCAGGAGGCGGTCGAGCACCACCTGCACGTCCTCCTCGGTGCCGGCGCCGGTCTCGAACAGGGCGACGCCGGCGGTCGCGTGGGGCACGAACACGTTGAGCAGCCCGTCGCCGAGGCCCCGGCAGAACGAGCGCACGTCGGCCGTGAGGTCGACGAGCTGCCGGCCGGTGGTGTCGAGGTCGAGGTCGCGGTGGTGCACCCGCTCCGGTGTAGCACCGGAGCCGGGCGCAGGGATCGGCCCGGGGTCGCGGTAGCCTCGAACGCTCCATGCCGGCGGACACCGACCCCTACGAGGACCTGCACGAGCTGGTGGCGTTCGACGACCCCGACGAGTACCGCACCTGGGTCTTCGACGTCACCTTCCTCACCAGCCCGTGGACCTGCATCTTCGGGCAGGGCTGCCCGGGCGTCCTCACCGAGGCGGCGCCGGAGCTCGAGCAGGGCTGCTGCAGCTACGGCGCCCACTTCGTCGACGACGAGGACCACGAGGAGACCCTGCGCCACATCGAGGCGCTGACGCCCGAGCAGTGGCAGTTCCACAAGAAGGGTCGCAAGGAGGGCGCGACGCGCCGCAACAAGGACGGCCAGTGGGTCACCCGGCTCCACAAGGGCGCGTGCATCCTGCTCAACCGGCCCGACCACCCCGGCGGCGCCGGGTGCGCCCTCCACCAGGCCGCCCTCGAGGCCGGCGAGCGCCCGCTCGACTGGAAGCCCGACGTGTGCTGGCAGCTGCCGCTGCGCCTCGAGGAGTCCACCGACGACCACGGGCACGTGACGTCCACGCTGCGCGAGTGGAAGCGGCGCGACTGGGGCGGCGGCGGTGCCGAGTTCCACTGGTGGTGCACCGACGACCCGCTGGCGTTCCGCGCCGCGAGGCCCGCGTACGAGGTGCTGCGCGACGAGATCGTCGAGCTGGTGGGCGAGACCCCCTACCGGCTGTTCGTCGAGCTCGTCGAGCGCCGCCGCGAGTGGACGCCGCTCCCTCACCCGGCCCTGCGCCGTCGCTGACCCCTACTGGCTGCGGAAGGCCCGCAGGACCTCCCAGAACGCGGGCTGGGTGGTCCGGTAGTCGTAGATGCTGCCGCCGATGGCCCGCTGCTCCACCGCGGCGACGACCATGCCGTGCAGGTCGCCGACCGTGGTGCGGTCGCCGACGCCGCCGATGGTGTGCACCGGCGCGTCGGGCTGGCCGATGTGGGCCCGCAGCCGGGCGATGTTCTCGGCGGTGTACGTGTGCGAGTGGCGCCACGGACCCCGGCGGTTGGTCCAGTAGCTCATCGGGAGCCACATGTCGTAGTGCTCGGCCAGCCCGGCCCACGGGTACCCCGGCCAGAAGTTCGGGTTGACGTCCTCCATGAGGACCGGCTCCATCACGATCGCCGAGAGCGTGCGGTCGCCGAGCGCGGCCTTCAGGCGGGCCGAGATGTCGAGGAGGCGGCGGTTCCGCTCGGCGACGTCGTCGAGCTCGAGGCTCTCGATGTCGACGCCGAGGCCGTCGACCGGCAGGCGGGCGATGGCCAGCATCCGGCGCAGGTCGAGCTCGGGGTCGACCATCGTGGGCAGGTACCAGGCGACCACGGACATGCCCCGGGCGTGGGCGTGGTCGATGATGCCGAGCAGCCGTTGGGGCTCGAGGATGTCGGTGGGGCTGTTCCAGCGGCTCGCCTGGATGTACAGGGTCTGCACGCCCTCCGCCGCCATGCGGTCGATGTCGGCCCCGTTGATGACGTGGTCGGGCGAGCGGGCGAAGCTCACCGACCAGTCGAAGGCGTCGAGCCAGGCCCCGAAGCCCCGGTAGGGCTGCAGCGTCCAGGGCTCGGCCCGCGTCGGGACCACCGGCGTGGTGACCGCCGGCGCCGCCGCCTGCTCGGTGACCGCTGCCTTCGCCGTGGTGGGCGGCGGGGCGGGCGGCACCGTGGTCTGCGGCGGATGGGTCGCGGGTACGGAGACGGCGGACCCGTCTGCCGGGGCCACGGCTGCCCGCTCGACGGAGGTCGAGGCGTCGGCACCGCAGGCCGCGACGAGGAAGAGGAGCACTACCCCCAGCGCGCGTCGAAGCACGGTCGAGAGCCTAGGTTCCCCCTGCTCCCCCGGCCCGCATCGGGCACGGAGTTGTCAGATGTCGTCGGCGTCGGCCAGGCACCACGAGGCGTGCTCGGCGCCGGGCTCGGCCCCGCACTCCTCGCACGGCTCGGGCGGGGCCTCTCCGAAGATGTCGGAGATGTCAATGCCGGCGTCCGAGCGCTTCAGCGCACGGGCCTCTTCGAAACGACGGTGTCGACCCTTTTTCACGGGCGTGCTCCCGACTCGGTGGGGGCTTGTGAATCGATCAGTGTAGCGGCGACCTCGCGCGTCACACGCAGTCGTCCCGCACCGATTGTGACACGCGCCCGTTTCGATTCTCCTGACCCGGTTCCGGCGGGGCTCGGAGGCCCTCGCTCAGCCGTCGACCGGCCGCAGGACGAGGCCGACGCCCTTGTCGAACGACAGCCCGGCCCGGCCGTCGAGCAGCGCGTGGATGTCCTCGGCCAGGGCGTGCGAGCGCCAGCCGACGGCGAGGCGGCAGTCCTCGTCGCCGCGGAGGAAGCCCTCGAGGTCGCCCCGCGTGGCGAGGACCGCCGGGTCGAGGTCGAGCTCCCGGGCTCGCTGGGCGACCCACGACATGAGCAGCGGCACCGCGCCGCGCAGCTCGGCGGGCACGGGCCGCTCGACGGGGAACCGGATCTCGGCGGGGTCGAGCGACCGGCCCCGCTCGACCGCCGCCAGCACGTCGGCGCGGACCGACTTCGGGATGCCGCGGTCGCGCAGGCCGCGGATCTTCACGAGGTCGTCGACGGTGGCGGGCGGGCGCTGGGCGATGCCGGCGAGCGCGAGGTCGGGCAGCACGGAGCGCAGGGGCCGGTCGACCTCGGCGGCGTGGGCCTCGCGCCAGGCGGCCAGCTCCTGGGCCACCGCCGCGGCCGTGCCCTTGAGCCGTCGGGCCTCCTTCACCCGCCACCACGCGGTAGCCGGGTCGGTGGTCTGCAGCGAGCGCTCGACCAGCGCCTCGCACTCGCTGCGCACCCAGTCGGTGCGGCCCCGCTCCTCGAGGCTGGCCCGCAGCCGGTCGTGCAGCTCGAAGAGGTGGACCACGTCGGAGGTGGCGTAGCGGCGGGCGTCGGCGGACAGGGGCCGGGCCAGCCAGTCGGTGAGCCGGTCGGCCTTGGGCAGGTGGACGCCGAGCAGCTTGTTGACCAGCGGGGCGAGGCCGATGCTGCTCATGCCGAGGAACGACGCGGCCACCTGCGTGTCGAAGAGGTCGTCGGGCACCACGCCGACCGAGTGCTGGAAGACCTCGAGGTCCTGGCCGGCGGCGTGCATCACGATGGTGCGCCCCACGAGCAGGGGCCCGAGCGCGGTGAGGTCGACGGCGAGCGGGTCGACCAGCGCCTGGCCCTCCCCCCAGCCGATCTGCACCAGCGCGCACTGCGGCCAGTAGGTGCGCTCGCGGTGGAACTCGGTGTCGATGGCGAGGCGGGTCGCGTCGGCCAGCTCGCCGACGAGTGCGTCGAGCCCCGCCTGGGTGTCGACCCAGCGAGCCTCCGGGGCGGCGTCAGCCACCCGTCTCGACCGCGTTCCCGGCGTCGGCCCAGGCGATCATGCCGCCCGTGACGTTGACGGCGTCGATGCCCTGGTGCCGCAGGAACTCCACGGCCCGGCCGCTGCGGTTGCCCGACCGGCACACCACGTAGACCGTCTCGTCGGTGGGGAGCTCGGCGGTGCGGTCGGGCACCTCACCCAGCGGGATGAGCCGGGCGCCGGCGATGTGGGCCTGCTCGAACTCGTCGGGTTGGCGCACGTCGACGAGCGGCGCGCCCTGCGCGAGCTCGGCGGCGAGGTCGGTGACGTCGATGGCGGGGACCTGCTGCACGGGGAGGATGCTACGAGAAGCGGCGCGGCGTCCGTCGGCCCGGCAGGTCCTCGGGGCGGTCGGCGTCGGCGACGGCGTGACCCCCGAGGTCGGCGACGGTGGCCATCCGCACGGCGACGGCGGCGCCCGCGAGGGAGCGCTCCCCCGCCAGGAACACGTCGGCGAGTATCGACTCCGCCCGCCGGTGCCAGACGGCGTGGAGCCACTGGTGGCGACCTTCGACCACCGGCACGACGACGTCGCAGCGCCGGCGCGCCCGCTCGGCCACCAGCCGGGCGATCGCCGCCGGGTCGGGGTGCAGCAGGTCGCAGGAGAGCACGGCGGCGACCGGTGCGCTGCCCGGCTGGGCGAGGGCGGTGACCACGCCGCCGAGCGGGCCCTCGCCCGGCCAGCGGTCGGGCACGTGGTCGAGCCCGAGCGACCGCAGCCCGTCGGCGTCGCCGCCGACCGCCACCACGCTGACGGCCCCCGCGGCGGTCAGGGCGTCGGCGACCCGCCGGGCCATCGCGACGCCGTCGACCTCGAGCAGGGCCTTGTCGCAGCCCATCCGCCGGCTCGCGCCGCCGCAGAGCACGTAGCCGTCGAAGCCCGCCACGTCAGCCGTTCCGGATGCGGGCGAGGTCGTCGAGGTCGGCTTGGTCGAACGCTCGGGGCGGGCCGCCGCTGAGCACGGACCCGAGCAGGGTCGACTCCACCGCGTAGTACATGACCGACCCGCGGTTGGGGCTGTGGCCCGGGTGCTCGGGGTCGGCCCGGCCGGTGTCGAGGACGATGTCGACGAGCCCGAGCAGGTGCCCGACCTCGTGGACCGCCACGGCCTCCTCCACCACGGCGCGGTCGCCGAGCATGCCCGCCGCCTCGTCGACCCGCTCCGCGAAGACGGCGGCGACGTCGCTGCGGACGGCCACGCCCACGGCCCGCTCGTTGTCGGCGAAGCCGCCCCGCACGAAGAGCAGCGTCAGCACGGCGCGGTCGACGGTCTGCGCGGCGCCGGCGCCGTCGGCGAGGGCCCGCAGCTCGTCCGCGGTCCACGAGCGGGGGTCCCCGGCGCCGAGCGATGCCGTCGTGGCCGACACCGGCTTGCCGCTCACCTGGCCGAGGGTGGCCACCACCTGCTGCACCGTGGCCGTCTCGGGGCCGGCGCCGTCCTGGGCGAGCACCTGGACGACGAGCGAGGACGCGGCGGCCGGCCGCAGGTAGAAGGCGGCGTACGCGCCCACCGGGCCCGGGTCGGGGACGGCCGCAGCGGGCGCCGTGGTGGCGGTGCCGGCGTCGACGGTGCCGGGCGGGCCGGACTGCGCCCCGCCCGGTGCGCCCGGCGTGGTGCCCGGGGCGCCGGGCTCGCCCGCCGGGTCGGCCACCGCACCCGGGGCGGACGCGTCGCCGCTCGCCTGGCCGGGGGCCGGCGCGGGAGCCGTGGTGGGCTCGGGGCTGGTCTCGGGATCGGCGTCGGTGCCGCAGGCCGCGGCGAGCGACGCGGCGACGAGCAGGGCCAGGAGCCGGCGGATGGGCACGTGGGTCGGGGGCGTCGATCAGGCCGGGGGTCGCCCGCCGGGGTCGAGCTGGTCGAGGAACTGGGCGCAGCGCTCGGCCTCGTCGTCCTCACCGATGGCGGCCGCCGCCCGCCGCAGGCCGTCGAGCGAGCGCAGGAACCCCTGGTTCTCGGCGTGGCGCCAGCGCACGTAGCCGGTTCCCCGCCACCCGTTGGCGCGGAGGCGGTCGAGCCCGCGGTGGTAGCCCACCCGGTAGGCGGCGTAGGCCTCCACGTCGTCCCGGGCGGCGTCGCCCAGGGCGGCCCAGGCGGCCAGGCAGCGCGGGTGGTCGGCGACGACGGCGGCCACCGCCTCGCGGCGAGCCGGCGCGTCGAGATCCCCGGCGGCGGCCAGCCGGTGGAGGGCGTCGTGCGGTTCGGGATCGAGCACGGTCTCGGGCGGCCCGCTGGCGGACAGGTTCACCGGTTGCGACATGGCCGCAGCCTACGGCCGTCGCCGGTCCGCACTTCCCCCACGGAGCGGACGGCGTCACGTACGCTTCGCGCGTGGGCACCCTCCTCTTCGCTGCAGCTCCCTACGAGGACTTCGTCCGGGACAACAGTCCCCTGCTGGCCGTCGTCTTCTGCTTGCTCCTCGCACTGCTGGTCGTGCGCCTGGTCGTGCGCACCATGACCCGCATGATCCTGCTCGCCACGCTGCTGCTGATGGTGCTGTTCGTCTACGTCGAGCGCACCAACATCCGCGAGTGCACGCAGACCTGCTCGTGCTCGATCGCCGGCTTCGACGTCGAGCTGCCGGCCTGCGACCCCGAGCGGATCTAGCTAGCGCTCGGGGAGCACGCCCACCCGGGCGGCGAGGCGGCGGACCATCGCCGCGACCGCGCCCGGGTGCGTGAGGTGGACCCCGTGCCCCGCGCCCTCGACCACCTCGAGCTCGGCGCCCGGGACGCCGTCGGCCACGGCCTGCGCCGCCTGCTCGTGGTGGGGCGCGCCCTCGGTGCCGTGGGCGGCGATCACGGGGACCGGCACGGCCGAGAGCAGGAGCGGCACCGGGTGGGGCGGGCGCAGCTGGGCGATCTCGGCGACCAGGGTGGCCCCCTCCGCACGGCGGTCCTGCTTCGTGCGCGGCGGCAGGCGGTCCCAGCGACGGTCACCGATCATCCGGCGCATGAACCGCTCGCCCGCGCCCTCCGGGTCGTCGGCCTCGGCCACCGCGGCGGCGCCGGCGCTCCCGGCCGGCCACCAGTCGAGCCACGGGAGCGGGGACTCGTACGCGACCACCCCGGCGACCCGCTCGGGCGCGACCTGGGCGCCGGCGAGGGCGATGGTGCCGCCGTAGGAGTGGCCGAAGACGAGGGCCGGCTCGCCACCCACCACGTCGAGGAGGTCGTCGACCTGCTGGTCGAACGAGCTGGGCGGGCCCAGCTCCACCGAGTGCGCGTAGCCCCGCCGGTCGTAGCGCACGACCCGGAAGCCGTCGAGGGCCTTCTGGACGCGGCCGAAGCTCGACGAGCGGTCCATCGTGCCGTGGACGAGGACGATCGTGGGCCCGTCGCCGTGCGCGGTGCGCCAGCACCCGCCGGCGGTCACTTGACGCGCACGACGCGCAGCACGTCGGTGGTGCCGGCCTCGTCGTCGTCGGGCGCGCCGGCGAGCACGGCCACCAGCGCCCCCTTCTTGACGTAGCCGGCCTTCACCGACTTCTCGACCACGTGCCACACCATCTCGTCCGTGGTGGAGTACTCGTCGACCTTCAGCGGCTTGGTGCCCCAGACCAGGCTGAGCTTGCGCACCGTGTCCTCGAAGGGGCTCGCGCCCACGAGCACGCCGGGCGGGCGGAACCGGGAGATGGCCCGGGCCGTGTAGCCGGAGTTCGTGCAGGAGAGGATGGCGTCGAGCTCGAGCTCGGTGGCGAGGCGCCAGGCCGCGTGGCTCATGCCGGCCGTGATGCGGGTCGTGAGGTCGAGCTGCACCTGCCCCTGGATCCGGCCGAGCTGGCTGCCCCACGTGCTGTAGTCGGCCGCGGCCTCGGCCCGCTCGCACAGGTGCGACATGGTCTTGATGACGAGCACCGGGTCGTGGCCGATGGCCGTCTCGGCGGAGAGCATCACGGCGGTGGTGCCGTCGAACACCGCGTTCGCCACATCGGTGGCCTCGGCCCGGGTGGGCGACGGCGAGTGGATCATCGACTCGAGCATCTGCGTGGCGGTGATGACGGGCACGCCGAACGACACACCCTGGCGGATGATCTGCTTCTGCAGGTGGGGCACCTCGGCGATGTCGCACTCGTTGCCGAGGTCGCCGCGGGCGACCATGACCGCGTCGGCGACGTTGACGATGGCGTCGAGCGCTTCGACCGCCGCCTTGGTCTCGATCTTGGCGACGACGTCGGCGTTGCCGGCCCGCTCCTTGACCGCCGCCACCTCGTCGGCGGAGCGCACGAAGGAGGCGGCCACGAAGTCGAGCTCGTCGGCGAGGGCGTCGAGCAGCGCGATGTCCTGCTCGGTGGGCACGGCGACGCGCAGCTTCGCCGACGGCAGCGTGACGCCGGGCCGGCCCTGGATGCGCCCGCCGTGCTCGACCTCCACCACGAGGTGGGACCCGTCGTTCTCGACGGCCACCAGCCGCACGGCGCCGTCGCCGAGCACCAGGGTGTCGCCGACCGCCACGTCCTCGACGATGTGGTCGTAGTCGACGTGGATGTGGTCGGGCGCGGTGGGCGCGGCGCCCGGGCGGACCTCGATGCGCTGGCCCTCGCTGAGGAACAGGCCGGCGTCCTCCTCGACGGGGCCCATCCGGATCTTCGGCCCCGGCAGGTCGCCCAGCACGGAGATCGGCCGGTCGATCTCGGCCGCCACCTTGCGGATCCGCGCGATGCGCTCCCGGTGCTCCTCGATGGAGCCGTGCGCGAGACCGAGGCGGCAGACGTCGACGCCCGCCTCCATCAGCTCTCGCAGCACGTCCTCGGAATCCGAGGCCGGGCCGATGGTGGCGACGATCTTGGTGCGGCGGGTCACGGAGGAACACTACCGACGGGACGTTGGCAGACTGCCCGGATGGCCCCTGACGACGACCTGGTCACCGCACGCGGCCTGCGCCTGCCGGCGCGGGCCATCCGGTGGTGGGCGTCCCGGTCGGGCGGGCCCGGCGGCCAGCACGCCAACACGTCGGACACGCAGGTGACCGTGGAGCTCGACCTGACCGAGGCCGGGCTGCCCGAGGGCGTCACCGAGCGGCTGCGCAGCGCCCACGGCGACACGGTCCGGGCCACCTCGGCCGACTCCCGCTCGCAGTACCGCAACCGGCAGCTCGCCCGGAAGCGCCTGGCCGACCTGGTGGACGGCGCGGCCCGGCCGCCGGCCCGGCGCCGGCCGACCCGGCCCACGTCGGGCGCCCGTCGCCGCCGCCTGGAGGCCAAGCGGCAGCACAGCGAGAAGAAGCAGCGCCGCTCCTGGCGCCCCGACTGAGGGTTCGTGACGCGCAGATCGACGGTGGACGGTCGATCTGCGCGTCAGGAACGGGTCAGGCCCGGGCCTCGGCGAAGCGGCTGCCGCCGTAGACGACGGCGCCCACGGCCAGGCCGATGAGCACGAGGAGGAAGGCCTCGCCCCAGCGGGGTGCCGACGCCTCGGCGTCGATGAGCCCGCCCGTCGCCAGCTCGAGCGCGGAACCGGCTCCGTCGTCGGCGCCGCCCGGGTCGCCGGCCGGTGCGGTGGCGGGATCGGTCGCCGGGGCACCGGTGGCGGGCGCTGCCGAGGCGGCCGGTCGGTCCAGCGTGGGGGTCGTGACCGGGTCGAGGCGCACCGCCGGCGGCGCCGGTGCCGCCGTGCCGCCCCCGGGGCGCACCGTCGTGGGGGTCGGCGTCGGCGTGGCGGTGCCGTCGTCGTCGCTGCCTGCCGTGTCGTCCGGGACGCCGGTGGCCTCCACGGTCGGGGCGGCGAACGCCACTTCGTAGGGAACCGCGCCGCTGCCGGCCGCGGGGACGACCGCGAGCGTGGTGGTGCCGGTGGCGCCGGCCACGAGGGAGGACACGTCGGCCCGCCACGCGTCGCCGGCGCGCCCGAACGGCACCGCGTCGCCGTCGCAGGAGGTCGCCGGTGCCCCCTCGAGGGCGTCGCCCGAGGACGAGGCCGGCTGGCCCGAGGCGACGCACACCTCGATGGCGGCGAGGCCCGTGGCCTCCCCGGCCGGCGCGGCGGTGAGCACGAGCGTCTCGACCCCGCCGGCGAGGTCGACGGTGATGGCGCTGACCGTCGTCGGGCCGTCGGGCGCGGCGCCCACGCCGAAGCCGCCGTCCGGAGGCCCGGCGAGCGGGCTGCGCGTCCACCACGACACCTCGGTGACCGCCGCCGACGCCGTGGCCGTGCCCGGCAGCAGGGCCAGCGATGCTGCGGCCAGCGCAGCGGCGCCGGCGGCGAGGCGGGCGGACGTGCGGGGCCGTGTCACTGCGTGCCTCCACCGGATCGGTTGATGACGGCGTCGGAGCCGCCCAGGTAGGCCTCGACCACCCGGGGGTGCTCGATGACCTCCTGCGGCGGCCCCTCGACGACCACCGCTCCCAGCTCGAGCGCGAGCAGCCGGTCGGAGATGCCCTGGATGAGGGGCATGTCGTGTTCGATCACCACGAGGGCGGCGCCGGTGCGCTCGCGGATCTCGAGGAGCAGCGGTCCGAGGGCCTCGGTCTCCCGCTGGGCGATGCCCGACGACGGCTCGTCGAGCAGCAGCACCGACGGTTGGTGGGCCACGACGCACGCCAGGTCGACGACCCGGCGGCTGCCCGTGGACAGCTCGCCGACGAACTTGTTGGCGAACGCGCCCAGGTTCAACATCTCGAGCAGCTCGTCGACCCGCGCCGACACCTGCCGCTCGGACGCCCGGGTGGCCGGCGAGCCGAGCGCGGCGGCCAGGGGATCCTTGGTGGTGATGTGCCGCTCGAGGGCCACGGCCAGCGCCTCCCGCACCGTCAGCGAGGGGAACAGGCGGGCGTCCTGGAACGAGCGCCCGAGGCCGAGCATCGCCCGGGCGTCGGGCGTCAGCTCGGTGACGTCGGTGCCGTGCAGCAGGACCCGGCCCGACGTGGGGACGAGGAACCCGGAGACCAGGTCCATGATCGTGGTCTTGCCGGCGCCGTTCGGGCCGATGAGCCCGAGGATCTCCCCCTGGCGGACGGACAGGTCGACGTCGTCCACCGCCCGGATGCCGCCGAAGCTCACCGACAGCCCGTGGGTCTGGAGGGCGACCGGTGCGTGCTCGAGCCGCAGCGCCCGGACCTCGCGGTCGATGAGCTGCGGGCGGTCGGCGGCGCCGGTGCCCTGGAGGAACACGGCGCGCAGCACGTCGGGCCGCTCGAGCAGCTCGGCCGTCGGGCCGTCGAAGCGCACCTCGCCCTTCTCCATGAAGACCGCCCGCTCGGCCACCGTGCAGGCGACGTTCACCGACTGCTCGACGAGCACGATCGTCGTCCCCTGCGCGTGGATCGCCCGGACGATGCCGAGCAGCTGCTCGACGATGACCGGCGCGAGGCCGAGGGAGAGCTCGTCGATGAGCAGCAACCTCGGCCGGGCGATGAACGCCTGGCCGAGCGTGAGCATCTGCTGCTCGCCGCCGGACATGTTCCCGGCCTTCTCGTCCCAGCGCTGGCGCAGGATCGGGAAGTACTCGAGCACCGTCTCGGTGGCCCGGGCGACGTGCTCGGGGTCCTTGTCGAAGAGCCAGCCGGCCAGCTCCATGTTCTCGCGCACGGTCAGCGTGGGGAACACGCCCTTGCCGCCCGGCACCATCACGATGCCGAGGGCGGTGGCCTCCTCGGCGGGCAGGTTCGTGATGTCGCGGCCGTCGAACACGATGGCGCCGGCGGAGGGGTCGACCAGGCCGGTCACCGCGTTCAGGAAGGTGGACTTCCCGGCCCCGTTGGTGCCGAGCAGGGCGACGATCTCGCCGTCGTCGATCTCGAGGTCGACCCCGAACAGCACCTGGGTGGCGCCGTACTTGACGTCGACGCCCCGGGCGACGAGCAGCTTGGCCTCGCCCCGCTCGCGGGACAGGATCGCCTCGGCCCGGGCGAGCGCCGAGGCACGCACCCGGGCCATGTCGGCGGCGACGAAGGCGCCGCCCGAGGCCAGGATGCCGGCGCCGAGGAGCAGGAACGGCGCCATCACCACGAAGGCGTAGGTGAAGCTGCGGGTCTCCGCGAGGTGGGCGATCCAGAAGACGAGCACGAACCCCGGCAGCGTGTAGACGCTGCCGACCGAGAACCCGAGCGACCGCACGCGGGGCGGGATGACGATCGACATGACGAGCGGCACGCCACCGAGCATGGGGGCGACCGACGCGGCCAGGACGCACAGGAAGGCGGCCGACACCGCCACGCTGCCCGCCATCGACGTGCCGATGTAGCCGAGCACGGCCACGGGCCCGGCCAGGGCGACGAGCAGGAAGATGCGCTTGGGATCGGTGGCGAGGTAGGTGGTGCTCCGCCGGATGAGCAGGCCGAGGGCAGCGAACTGGGCGACGTTCACGACGGAGAACAGCAGGCCGATCTCGAACGGCTCGAGGTCGAAGCGCTGCTCGTAGAACTGGCTGAGCAGGATGACGAAGCCGGAGAACGCGGCGCTCAGGAACGGGAGCGAGTACAGGACCCGGCGCAGCGTCTGCACCTGGTGCACGGCCCGCCACGCCTCGCCGAACGACGGCGGCTCCTCCTCGAGCCCGATGGCCTGCTCGGAGCCGCCGGCCTCCCGCCGCTCGTGCGCGCCGCGCACGGGTTCGCGCAGGCGGGCCACGCCCGCCGCGACGAGCACCGCGGTGGGGACGGCGAAGAGGATGAACGGCGTGCGCCAGCCGAGCACCGACGCCAGACCCCCGGCGAGGACGGGAGCGAGGACGATGCCGGCGCTGTTCGCCGCCGTGTGGAGGTAGTACGCGTACCCGCGGGCCTCGGGCGGGTAGTAGTCGGCGAGGAGCGAGCGGTGGGTGGGGTCGTTGACCAGCTTGCCGATGGCCGAGCCGACCCGGGCCACGCCGAGGACGATGAGGCCCGGTGCGACGCCGGTGGTGAGGGTGAACAGCGCCCACACCGAGGCGCCGGCGAGGGCCAGGCGCACCCGCGGGTAGCGGTCGGCGTAGAAGCCGACGACGAGCTGGAGCAGGACGGCGACGATGCCGACGACGCCCACGATGGCGGTGATGCCCGAGATGGACAGGCCGAAGTCGTCGCGGATCTCCGGGGCGAGGACCGAGAACGCGGTGCGGTCGAGCTCGTCGACCAGGTTGAGGCCGAAGAGGATGGCGAGCGGCCCCCAGCTGGCGCCCGCCAACCCCTTGGCCGCCGCGCCGGGCGAGACCGGCGGCGCCTCCTCGGGGTCGAGCAGGAGCCGGTCGGCGAGGGCGGCCGCGTCGAGGTCGGGCGGCTCCTCGACCAGCGTCGGGTCGGGCGGCGGCGGGACCTGGTCGACCACGGAGGTGGTGGTGCCGGGCTCCTCGCGCTCCGCCACCAGCGGCTCGCGGCGCCTGGGGCGGTTGCGGTGGTCGTCGGCGGTCACGGCATCCTCCCCGCGCCGACGGGCTCGGCCGGCACCAGATCCACGGCGTCGCCCTCGGCGACCATCGGCGGCGGCTCGTCGGGCTCGAGCACCTCGGGTTCGTCGGCCTGGCGGGAGTCGGCGACCAGGCTCGGCACGTGGATGCCCCGCGCCGTCGCCACCCGGCGCAGGAACGCGTCGCGGAGGTCGTAGAGGATCCCGCCGAGCCCCGACGGGTACACGAGCAGGATGAGCAGCACGCCGATGCCGTTGAACAGGAGGCGGACCTCGGCGGCGGGCACGAAGAAGTCCACGACCTGGAACAGGCCCACCGAGGTGAGCACGCCGGCCGCCGACCCGAGTCCGCCGACCACGGCGATGAGGAACAGCCGCAGGTTCTCCTCGGCACCGAGCTGCACGGCCAGCCGCCCGTGCTGGTGCATGACGGCGAGACCGCCGGCCACGGCGGCGACGAAGCCCGAGAAGGCGAAGGCGACGAGCTTGGTGCGCACCGCGTTGACGCCGAAGGCCTGCACGCCCCGCTCGTTCTCGCGGACCGCGACCATCGCCCGTCCCGTCCTGCTCGATCGGATGGCCTTCATCATCAGCAGCACCGCGCCGAGCAGCGCGAGGCAGAAGTAGTAGAAGGCGTGCTCGGTCTCGAGGTCCCAGCGCTCGAGGAGGATGGGCCGGAGCGGGAGCCGCTGGGCGGGCACCCAGGAGAACTCCTGGGGGTTCAGGAAGAACGAGCCGGCGGCGAGCGTGAAGGCGAACGTGGCCACCGCGAGGAACAGGCCGCGGATGCGCAGCGCCGGGATGCCCACCGCGATGGCCACGGCGGCGCCGACCAGGCCGCCGGCCAGCAGAGCGACGAGCACGTTCCAGCCGTTCAGGTACATGACGCCGGTGACCGCGCCGCCGAAGCCGGCGAAGCCCCACTGGCCGAGGCTGATCTGGCCGGTCCAGCCGGTGAGGATCACGAGCGACAGGGCGAGCATCCCGTAGATGACGCCGTAGCTCATGAGGTTGACCCGTCCGGTGCCGAGGAAGACCGGCCACACGACGAGGACGGCGAACAGCAGCACTCGCCCGCCGAGGAACGTGCGGCGCACGGCGGCCACGCCGGCGAGCTCGGGCGGGATCGGCCGCACCTCGCGCACCGCCGACCACGTCGACTGCGCCTTGTCGACGGCACGCGACACGGTGCCCCGGCTCTGCGCCACCAGCGCGACCAGCACGATCGCGAACAGCACCGGGGGCACGGCCGAGGTGCGCTGGGCGTCGAAGAACACCGCCTCCTCCACCACGCCGATGGCGACCGCCGCCCCGAAGGCGACCCAGAGGTTCTCCATCTTGGCGATGACGGCGGCGGCGAGGGCCCGGAAGAGCAGCGTCGGGCCGAGCACCGAGCCGATCGGCGGGCCGACGATGAAGGTGCGCATCACGGCGGCGACCGCCGACATGCCGGCCGCGATCACCCACACGTAGAGGTTGACCCGCTTCACCGGGATGCCGAGCAGGCGAGCCCGGTCGGCCGACTCGGCCGAGGCGCGCACGGCGATGCCCAGGCGGGTGCGGGCGAAGAACCACGCGAGCGCGGCGGCGAGGGCGGGCACCGCGAGCAGGACGAGCAGGTGCGACCCCCGGAACGTGAGGGGTGCCCACCGGAACCGGAAGAAGTCGAAGGGGACCGGGAAGCCCTGCGGCGAGGTCTTCAGGTCGAACAGCTGCGGGATGATGAGCTGGACGCCGGCGAGGATCGTCGACACGAGGATGGTGACGACGGTGAGGATGAGCCGGGGGGCGTCCGCGAAGCGCCGGATGAGCGTGGTCTGCACGAGCGCGCCGACCGCGACCCCCGCCACCACCGACACGGCGAGCGCGGGGACGAAGGGCCAGCTCGCACCGGCGATGAGGCTGGCCATGAGCACGCCGGACACGCCGCCGAGGTCGCCCTGGGCGAAGTTGATGATCTTGTTCGAGCGGTACACGAGCACGAGGCCCATGGCGATGAGCCCGTAGAGCGAGCCGAGCACGGCGCCGTTGAACAGGATCGCCGGCGGCGCCTCGTAGACGAAGCGCACGAACACGAGGAAGGCGATGGTGCCCGCGGCGGCGTAGAGGCCCCGGCGGGCGTGCGGGTCGGTGATGCCGTCGCGCGCCCAACCCGGCACGACGACGCGCCGGCCCCGCACCGGTTCCTGCTCCGACCGCTCCTCGCGGATGGCGTCGACCACGGCGTTCCCCCTGCCGGTTCCGGACCCACCGCGCTCGCCCGGGACGTTCCGGACAAATCCCCCACGGTGGTGCAGGACATTTCGATGGCGTTGTCCAAGATTCCTGCAACGGCGGTTTCCAAAATCCGCTGTCGGGTCGGGGGTCGACCCGGGGGACACCGCTGAGGGGGGTTCGTCGTCGTGAACCTGACGTTGAAGGAGATCCTGGACCGCTACGGCCCGGCACTGGCGGTCGTCGCCGCCCTGGTGCTGCTCGCCGCCGTGGTGCCGGGCAACATCGACCGCGACGCCAGCCTCTCGGCCGGCGGGGACGCCGCGCTCGAGGGCGGGGGAAGCGAGACCTTCACGCCCCAGGACGGCTTCACCGACACGTCCGGCACCTCGGGGGGTGCCGGCGCGTCCGGCGTGTCGGCCGGCCGTGGCGGCGGCAGCGGCGGCAGCGGCGGCGGTGCCGCCCCTGGCGCGACCGCCGGTGGCGGTGGTGGGTCCGCGGCGGGGGGCGGCGGTGAGGCCGCAGCGGGCGGTGCCTGGGGTCCGGGCAGCTACCCGGAGCCCGGTCCCGACACGCAGTGCCGCGACGACGGCGCCATGCCCGACTTCTCGCTGTACGCGCCCCGGTGCCTGCCGAAGTGGCAGGGCGACAACGGCGGCGCCACGAGCACCGGCGTCTCGGGCGAGCAGGTGAAGATCGTCTGGTACAACGACGACCAGAACCCGGCCACGCAGGCCGCCCTCGCCGGCATCGGGGCGTCCGACAGCGACGAGGTCATCCGGGCCCAGATCCAGGCGTTCGCGCGGTACTACAACACCCACTACGAGACCTACGGGCGCGAGGTCGTGATCGAGGAGTTCCGGGGCACGGGCGACCCGCAGGACGACCAGGTCCTGCGCTCCGACGCCGTGGCCATCGCCCAGAACGTCAAGCCCTTCGCCGTGTTCCACCACAACGTCGCCGTCGGCGCCGCCTTCACCGAGGAGCTCGGCGCCCGCGGGGTCATGTGCATCTGCACCACGTCGGCGCCCCGGTCGCTCTACACCGACTTCCGCCCGTACGCCTACACCATCCTGCCCGTGCTCGAGGAGTACTACGCCAACATCGCCGAGTACATCGGCAAGCGCCTGAACGGCAAGCCGGCCGAGCACGCCGGCGCCGCACCGCTCGGGCGGGGCGGCTTCAACGAGCAGCGCAAGTTCGGGCTCGTGTGGCTCGAGGGCTCGGGCGCCGACGTCGACCCCCGGCGCCGGCCGGCGGTCGAGGCCTTCAAGCAGGAGCTGGCCAAGTACGGCGCGAAGCTCGAGGTCGACATCGGCTACCAGTTCGACATCGCCCAGAACCAGGCCCAGGCCACCAACATCATCGGCCAGCTCGTGACCGCCGGCGTCAACCACGTGATCTTCGTGGGCGACCCGCTGTATCCCATCTTCCTCACCGGCGAGGCCACCCGGCAGGGGTACAACCCCGAGTGGATGATCACGGGCACCGGCCTGCTGGACACCACCTTCTTCGGCCGCACCTACGACCAGCGCCAGTGGCAGCACGCGTTCGGGATGAGCCCGCTCTGGGTGTTCGCCGACGACGCGTCGCAGAGCTCGGGCTGGCGGACCCTCGACCACGTCGAACCGGGCATCGAGAAGGGGGCCGGCGCCAACGTGGTCCAGTCCCCCATCCAGCTGATCTTCGCCGGCGTCCACTACGCCGGCCCGCGCCTGGACGCCGAGACCTGGTCAGCCGGCATGTTCGCCGCCCCGGCGGTGGGTGGGCGCATCAACGCCCCGCTCGTGAAGTTCACCGCGGACAACCCCGGAGCGATCAAGGACTTCGTCGAGGTGTGGTGGGACGCCGACGGCACCGGACGGGACGAGCTGAACAACAGCGGCCGCGGCATCCTCGTGAAGTCGAACAACGGCGTCCGCTACCAGCCGGGGCAGTGGCCCCAGGACAAGCCGTACGCCTTCGGCGACGATCCGGCGCCGGTGTTCCGCACGAACGAGAAGGAGACGTCCGACCACGACGCCGACGGGCACCGCCACGACGGCGACCCGCCCTGCCGCAGCTGCGGCTGACGCGGGCGGGTCGCGTCAGCGGGCCGGGGCGAACCGGCCGGTGACGTCGGGTTCGTCGTCGGCGGGCACGACCGCACCGGGCCCGTCGAGGAGCCGCATCGACCCGGCGAGCGACACGGTGTCGGCCAGCGGCAGCGTCGACGTGATCCGCACGAAGCGGCCGGTCTCCAGCGGCGCTCGGATCTCCACGCCGGTGGTGAGGAACACCGCCGTGGCCTCCGGCGCGAAGGGCAGGGGCACCGGCACGTCGCCACGGCCCAGCACCGGCCCGCCGGCGACGGCAGCACCGTTCTCGACCACGACGACCTCACCGCCGCCGACGTGCACGTCGACCATCGAGATCACCGCGCCCACCGACCCGGCGGCGTCGGGGCCCGGCACGCTGTCGGTGAGCACCCCGAACCGGCCGAGCAGCTCGGTGCCGGCCGGTGGGGCCGCCAGCTCGTGGTGGGCCACGTCGGGCGGGCGGCTGTCGGGGGTCACCAGGCGGACCCGGCCGCCGCCGTCGGCCTCGGGGATCCGGTACCCGAGCGGCGCGAAGGCCTCGTCGAGGTCGGCATCGTCGAGGTCGAGGTCGGCGTCGACCGAGACCGCGGTGCGTCGCTCCACCACCTCGCCGCCGGCGGTGACCTCCTCGCGGAGGACGATGCCGGCGTCGTCGACGCACACGTCGCTGCGGTCGTCATCGGTGGGCGCCCGCAGGAGGCCGCCGTCGATCGGCGCGCCGGTGCGCAGCTCGGTGCAGGCGCGTCCGGCCAGCTCCCGACCGAACCCCAGGGGCACGAGGACCCCGGCCTGTTCGGCGGCCGCCAGGTCGGTGCCGAGGTGGGCGCCGCGCAGCGCGGGCGTGGGCGGCACGACGACGAGGACGCGGTCCTGGCCGACCGGCCCGGTCTCGACCCCGCCCAGCACGGCGATGTCGAGCAGCGTCGGATCGGCGTCGGGGTCGACCGCGTCGGGCTCCGCCCGGTGCGTCTCGATCCGCACCTCGAACGGCGCCCGCACCAGCCGGTGCTCGGTGTCGACCACGCCGGTCGCGACCCGCTCGACCCGGTAGACGACCTCGAGGACGTCCGGGGGCGGGGGGAAGGTCGCCGGCAACGGCGAAGCCCCCGGCACGGTGGCCGGGGGCTTCGTCGTGGACGTCTGCGACGCAGGCGCGTCGGTGGGGGTGCTGCTGCCCGGGGCGGCGTCGTCGGCTCCCCCAGCGGAGCACGCGGCGAGGAGGAGCGCGGCGGCGAGGGCGAGCCCCCGCTGCGCCCTCAGCTGCGCGGGATCTGCGACCAGGGCTTGTCCTTGTCGACCCGGATGTCGCCGGGCAGGCCGAGGACCCGCTCGCCGAGGATGTTCTTCATCACCTCGGTGGTGCCGCCCTCGATGGAGTTGGCCCGGCTGCGCAGGAACGACTGCTGCGTGGACCCCCCGAACATGCCGGCCCGGTCGCTGCGGTCGATGTCGTAGGAGCCGTAGAGCATGCCCTCGGCACCCATGCAGCTCACGGCGAAGGCGAAGATCTCCTTGTTCAGCTCCGCCATCGCCAGCTTGGCCACCGAGCCCTCGGGGCCGGGATCGCCGAGCTTGCGCATCTGGCTGGCCCGGATGTTGGTGAGCCGGCCGACCTCGGCCCGGACCCACAGCTGCATGAGCTCGTCCTTGATCGCCTTGTCCTCGGGGTCGCAGTGCTCCTGCCACTCCTTCTTGGCGATGGCGATGGGGCCGGACTCGCGGGGCGGGATGGCCCCGCCGATGGACACCCGCTCGTTCATGAGCGTGGTGATGGCGACCCGCCAGCCCTCACCGACCTCGCCGAGGCGCTCCGAGTCCGGGATCCGGACGTCGGTCATGTACACCTCGTTGAACTCGGCATCGCCGGTCATCTGGCGCAGCGGCCGCACCTCGACGCCCGGGGCGTGCATGTCGATGACGAAGTGGGTGAGGCCGGCGTGCTTGCCCGCCTCGGGGTCGTGCCGGGCCACGAGGGTGCCGTAGCGCGACACGTGGGCGAGGGTGGTCCACACCTTCTGGCCGTTGAGGATCCACTCGTCGCCGTCCTTGACCGCCCGGGTGGACAGCCCGGCCACGTCGGAGCCCGCGCCGGGCTCGGAGAACAGCTGGCACCAGATCTCCTCGCCCGTGAACAGCGGGCGCAGGTAGCGGCGCTTCTGGTCCTCGGAGCCGTGCGTGTAGATGGTGGGCGCCGACATGCCGTGGCCGATGGGGTTGCGGGCCACCGGGCTCGGGGCCCCGGCCTCGTGGAGGCGCTCGTTGATGACCTTCTGGTACTTGGCCGGCAGGCCGAGGCCGCCGAAGCCCTCGTCGTAGTGCACCCACGCCAGCCCGGCGTCGAACTGGGCGCCGAGGAACTCGACCGGGTCGGTCTCCTTCGGCGGGTGGTCGGTGAGCAGCTTGTCGATGGCGTCGAGGACGCGCTGCTCCTCGGGGTCGGCGGACGTGTTCGTGCGATCGGTGACGGCCATGCCGGCGAGCGTACTTGACCGATCGGTCAAGGCAAGTCCGCGCCGCCCTCGTCGGCGAGGCCGGCGTCCTCGAGGCGGCGGAGCAGGCGGTCGCGGATCGACTCCCCCGGCGCCCGCGCCTTGCCGCTCGCCACCCGCCACCCGTGCCGGGACGAGTACACCAGCGGGTCGGCCTTCAGCCTCCCTGGTCCCACCGCGACCACGTCGACGACGTAGCAGTCGTGGTCGAGGTGCAGGTCGAGCTTCTCGCGCACCTCGCAGCGGAGCCAGGCCATGCAGTCGACGACGTGGGGCACCGGACCGAACCCGGTCACGTCGGTCTCGGTGAGGTACTCGTGGAACAGGTGGTGGAACTTCCGCCCCGGGTACGAGAAGTACTGGCCCTGCTCCACCTGGTCGCCGGCGAGGATCGACACCGAGAACCAGCCGGACGCCTCGATGAGCGGGTGGGTGTCGTGCTTGGGCGAGATCGACGCGAGCAGCACCGGCTCCTCGAAGCTGATCTGGGTGATCCAGTGCGAGGTGTAGGCGCGGGTGGTGCCGTCGTGGCGGGCCGCCACCACCTGCACGCCCTTGGTCATCTGGCCGAGGCACTGCTTGACGTCGCGGTCGATCACCCGCCCACGTCTAGCCGAACGCGCACGACAGCAGGTCGGCGAACACCGCCTCGGGATCGTCGTCGATGCCGTGCCGGGCGAACCAGCCGCACACGTTGACCACGTCGCGGTGCAGGAACCCGAGCCCGCCCGGGTTGGCGGCGATGTCGACGGCCTGCGGGAAGTCGATGAACCACAGCTCGCCCTCCCACCACAGCAGGTTGTAGGCGGACAGGTCGCCGTGGGCCCACCCCGCGGCGGTCACCAGGCGCAGCCCCTCGACGAGCTGGGACCAGGCCGAGGCGACGTCGGCAGCGGACAGGCGGGCCCGGGCGAGCTGGGGCGCGGCCTGGGTCCGGTCGCCGATGTACTCCATCAGCAAGGTGTCGCCGGCGAACGAGACCGGGTGGGGCACGCGGCAGCCGCTGTCCCACAGGGCGCGCAGCACGTCGAACTCGTGGTCGAGCCAGCGGTCCTGGAGGAGGCGCTTGCCGTAGGTGCTCATGCGCTCGACGGCCCGGCGGTCCCGGGTCTTGCGGAACTGGCGGCCCTCCCGGTACTCGACGTCGTGGCGGAAGGACGACGCCCGCTGCACGCCGAGGGCCTCGAGCTGGCCCTTGGCGGTGACGGTGCGGGGGAGGTAGCGCTTGCGGGCGAGCAGGCACGTGCGGCCGTCGGGGCCGGTGCGCTCGACCAGGTCGATCTGGGCCTCCTTGCCCGATCGGAGGGTGCCGAGCTCGAGCTCGGCGGCAGGCTCGGTGACGAGCCAGTCGGGGGTGTCCACGGTGGGTCGCTCCTGTGGGTGCGGACGGTCGGGTCTGGCACGACCGCCCGCGAGGAGGGACCTCGCGGCGTCAGGCGCTCAGGGGCGCGCGGCCGTCGACGGGGGTGGCGTGGATGGCAGTCATCGGCTCGGCCCTCCTTCGCTCGTCGACGGGTGTCCGCACGGTACGGCCGGCCGGCCCGGCGGAGAAGCGAATTGTCAGTTGAGGCGCGCCCGGAGGCGGGCGGCCTTCGCCAGCTCGTCCTCCGGGTCGGAGGCGTGGCCGTCCTCGACCAGCGACTCGAGGACCTTGGCGGCGCGCACGAAGTCGCCGCTGGCTGCCAGGGCGCCGCCGTAGGCGCGGCGGTGCTCCGGGGTCGCGCCGGGCACGAGCGTGCGCAGCCGGCACGCCCACAGCAGGTCGGTGCGGTCGTTGCGCTGGCGGTGGATGGCCACGAGGTTGTCGAGCACCCGGCCGATGACCTGCGCGTGGGTGACCGGCTCGAGGTAGGGCTCGAGGTCGATGCCCGGTGCGAGGCGGGCGAACTGGGCGTCGAGCTCGGCCCGGTCGAGGATGCGACCCCCGGCGAACGCGTCGACCCACCGTCTGTCGGCGCCGGTGGTGCAGGTCATGAAGTGGGCCGGCGTGCCGACGCCGGCCAGCGCAACCCCCACCCGGCGGCCGACCTCGATGAGCACGATCGACAGCGTGATGGGGATGCCCCGCCGGCGCTCGAGCACCTCGTGCAGGTAGGAGTTGCGGGGGTCGTAGTAGTCGACCTGGTCGCCCACGAACCCCCAGGTGCCGAACAGCACCTCGGTCAGCACCACGAGCTCGGGCTCGGGCACGCCGGCGGCGATCTCGTCGAGGAGGGCGAGGTTGGCGGCCACGTCGCAGGCCGGGTCGGCGTGGGCGGCGACGAGCAGCGCGGCCTCGTCGAGCGGGAAGCCCGGTTGCGCCACGAGGTCTGCGAACCGCTCCGTCAGCTCCACGTCCGGCGACGGTAGCCCCCTCCCGGCGGCCGTGCGCCGGGATCGCACGACCGGGAGCGGCGGCTACGGTCTGGCCCGCGCCAGCCGCTGGCGCCCCGCCCCGACCTGGTGCGCAGCCGCGTCCAGTTCCCGAACGCTGGTCCCACAGGAGCCCGTCACCCCATGTACCCCGGTGCCTTCGCCGAGTCCCGCCCCGACCACCCCGCTGTGATCATGGCCGGCTCCGGTCAGACGACCACCTACGCCGAGCTCGACGAGGAGGCCAACCGGCTCAGCCAGCTCCTGCGGTCGGCCGGCCTCCAGCCGGGCGACCACGTCGCCTTCTGCATGGAGAACCACCCCCGCTTCCTCGCCGTCGCGTGGGGCTGCCACTACGCCGGCCTCTACTACACCGCCATGTCGTCGCGGCTGAACGACGACGAGATGCAGTACATCCTCAACGACTGCGGGGCCAAGGCGTTCATCACCTCCGCCTACAAGCGGGAGGCTGCCGAGAAGCTGCTCGACAAGGCCCCGAACGTGTCGACCTGGCTGATGATCGACGGGACCACCGACGGCTACGCGTCGTACGAGGACGCCATCGCCGGGCAGCCGGCCGAGCCGCTCCCGAACCGGGTCGCGGGCGCCGACATGCTCTACAGCTCCGGCACCACGGGGAAGCCCAAGGGCGTCAAGCCCGCCCTGCCCAGCCAGCCGCTCGAGGAGGCGGGCACGTCGGTGTACGGGATGATGGCGCTGCTCTTCGGCCTGACGGCCGACAGCGTGTACCTCTCCCCCGCGCCGCTGTACCACGCCGCCCCGCTGCGGTTCTGCATGGGCGTGCACATCGCCGGCGGCACCGTCGTCGTCATGGAGCACTTCGACCCCGAGGAGGCCCTGGCCCTCATCGAGCGGCACCGGGTGACGCTCAGCCAGTGGGTGCCCACCATGTTCATCCGCATGCTGAAGCTGCCCGAGGAGGTGCGGGCGAAGTACGACGTGTCGTCACTCCAGTCGGCCGTGCACGCCGCCGCGCCCTGCCCGGTCGAGGTGAAGAAGCGGATGATCGACTGGTGGGGTCCCGTGCTGCACGAGTACTACGCGGGCACCGAGGGCAACGGCTTCGTGTACTGCAACTCTGAGCAGTGGCTCGAGCACCCCGGCACCGTGGGCCAGGCCATCGTCGGCACGATCCACATCGTCGACGAGGAGGGCAGCGAGCTCCCCGTCGGCGAGCCCGGCACCGTGTACTTCGAGGGCGAGAGCGCGTCGTCGTTCGAGTACCACAACGACCCGGAGAAGACGCAGGGCTCCCGCGACCCCAAGGGCCGGGGCTGGTCGACGCTCGGCGACGTGGGCCGGCTCGACGAGGACGGCTTCCTCTACCTCACCGACCGCAAGGCGTACATGATCATCTCGGGCGGCGTGAACATCTACCCGCAGGAGGCCGAGAACGTCCTGGCCCTGCACCCCAAGGTGTTCGACGTCGCCGTGTTCGGCGTGCCGAACGAGGACTTCGGCGAGGAGGTCAAGGCGGTCGTCCAGCCGGCCGACGGCGTCGAGACCGGCCCTGAGCTCGAACGAGAGCTCATCGCCTTCTGCCGCGAGAAGCTGGCCGACGTGAAGTGCCCCCGCTCCGTCGACTTCCGCGACGAGCTGCCCCGCCACCCCACCGGCAAGCTCTACAAGCGCCTGCTGAAGGACGAGTACTGGCAGGGCCACGAGTCGGGCATCATCTGACTCGTTCTGGCAGCGGTGGCGGAACGTGGCCCGCCGGGGCCTCGTTCCGCAGCCGCTGCCAGAACCCCGGGGGGCGCCGGATCAGCCCTGAGCGCCGGCCGCCGCCCCCGGGGCGGCGGCCGCGTCGCGCCAGGCCACGACCCGTCGCCGGCCGACCGAGACGCCGACGGCGGCAGCTCCCGAGGCCAGGCCGGCGAGCAGCCAGGCCAGGCCGTAGCCGGCTGCATCGACCACGGCACCGAACAGGATCGGGCCGGTGAGGGCGCCGACGTACACCCCGGTCTGGGTGATGCCGGTCGCGGCTGCGGGCGCGGTCGGGTTGAGGCGCACGACGGCGAGGTTGAACAGCCCGGGCCACGCCCAGCCGAACCCGAACGCCACCAGCGACCCGACGAGGTGGGTGGGCACCGTGCCCGGCGCCAGCAGCAGGTAGCCGGCCGCCCCGCCGGCGAGGAGCAGCGACACCACCGGCAGGTGCCGACCGCCCCGCCGGTCGGCCCGGGCACCGACCACCAGGCGCATCGTGATGCCCGCGGCGCTGCCGAGCGTGAGCACGAGCCCGGCCGCGGACTCCCCCAGCCCGGAGTCGACGCCCGCGCTGACGACGAACGTGGCGAGCGTGCCGTTGGCCGCGGAGGCGAACCCCACCGCCGCGGCGAGGAGGACCAGCGGACCGAGCGGGACGTCGACGCGCCGACCGGCGGGCCGGCGGCCGCCGGCCGCGACCGCCCCGACGGGCACGATCGCCGCCGCAGCCAGCGCGCCCAGCGCACCGGCCGCGAAGGCCCACCGCCACCCGACCGTGACGGCGAGCGCCGGCACGGCGAGCCCGCCGAGGAGCGTGGCGCCGGGCATGCCCGCCTGCTTCACGGCCAGCGCCCAGCCTTGGCGCTCCGGACGGATGGCCTTGGCCAGCAGGAGGTTGGCGCCGACCTGGGCGAGCGAGTTCGCCGGACCGGCCACCAGGAGCGCGGCCAGCAGCGCGCTGTACGCCGGGGAGAGCGCGAGCGACAGCTGCAGCACCGCCGAGGCGATCGCCGCGCTCCGCATCGCCCGGCCGGGGCCGACGCGCTCGGCGAGCCGCCCCATGAGCGCGCTCGTCATCGCGGCCGCCCCGAAGAAGGCGCCGGTGGCGACCCCGAGGCGGGTGGGGCCGAGCTCGATGTCCCGCCCGATCTGCACGGCGAGCGCGCCGGTCATGAACGCCGGCAGGGCGCCCATCAGCGCGACGCCGACCGCGGCGACCTGCAGCCGGCGCTCGGTGACACCGGGGACGAGCGACCCGGATCGGTCGTCGTGGAGCGGCATCTGGCGGACGCTACCGTTCGGCCTCGATGCGCCGGTTCCCCTTCCTGGACCACCCCGGTCCCATCCCCTTCGCCCACCGCGGCGGCGCCTCCGAGGCACCCGAGAACACGCTGCCGGCGTTCCAGCGGGCCATCGACCTCGGGTACCGCTACCTCGAGACCGACGTCCACGTCACCGCCGACGGGGTCCTCGTGGCCTTCCACGACGACCGCCTCGACCGCGTCACCGACCGCACCGGCCGCATCGCCGATCTGCCCTGGTCCGAGGTGCGGGAGGCCCGGGTCGACGGCCGCGAGCCCATCCCGCTCCTGGAGGACGTGCTCGGCGCGTGGCCGGACGCGCGGGTGAACATCGATCCGAAGCAGGACGACGCGGTCGAGCCCCTCGTCGAGGTCCTGCGCCGCACCGGCGCGGTCGACCGGGTGTGCGTCGGGGCGTTCTCCGACGCCCGCATCGACCGGGTCCGCGACGCCTTCGACGGGGCCATCTGCACCGGGATGGGCCCCGACCAGGTCATCGACCTCCTCTCGGTGATGGAGGGGGCCGAGCGCACCTTCCGGTCGCAGTGCGTGCAGATCATGGCCGTCGACGACAACGGGCGCCGGTTCTGCACCGAGGCGCTCGTGGAGACCGCCCACGCCCACGGCCTCGTGGTGCACGCCTGGACCGTCGACGACCCCGGCCTCATGCACGAGCTGCTCGACATCGGCGTCGACGGGATCATGACCGACCGGCCGGTGGAGCTGCGCCGCGTGCTGGAGTCCCGGGGCACCTGGGCCTGATGGAGCTGCCGCTCACCACCCTCGACCTGCTGACCCGCGCCCGGCGCTACTTCCCCGACCGCGTCGGCGTCATCGACGGCGACGAGCGCTGGACCTACGCCGAGTTCGCCGACCGGTGCGACCGGCAGGCCCGGTTCCTCACCGACGAGCTCGGGGTGCAGCGCGGCGACGTGGTGGCGTGGCTGTGCGGCAACACCCACGAGCTGCTCGAGGCCTACTACGGCGTCCTGCTCGCCGGCGCGGTGCTGCTCCCGCTCAACATCCGCCTGTCGAGCGCCGAGCTGCGGGACGTGCTGGCCCAGTCGCGCGCCACGGTGCTGTTCCGCCACCCCGACCAGCCGGACCCGTCCGCACCCGTCCGCCAGGTGCTGCTGGGCGCCGAGCTCGAAGCCGCGCTCGCCCGCCAGGCGTCGGGCCCGGTGGAGCCCGACGTGCGCGACGAGAACGATCCGGCCGAGATCTTCTTCACGAGCGGCTCCACCGGCATGCCCAAGGGCGCGGTCCTCACCCACCGCAACCTGTACCTCCACGCCATCCACAACGCGCTCACCAACGACATCACCGGCGACGACGTGATCCTGCACCTCGTGCCGCTCTTCCACGTCAACGGCTGGGGCACGCCCCACTACCTCACCGGGCTCGGCGGCACCCACGTGATGCTCCCCCGCTTCGACGCCGGCGAGGTGCTGCGCCTGATCGAGGCCCACGGCGTCACCCGGCTGTTCGCCGTGCCGGCGATGGTCCGCATGCTGCTCGACCACCCCGACATCGCCACCCGCGACCTGACGTCGGTGCGGGCTGCCTCCATCGGCGGCGCCCCGGTGAGCCCGGCCATGCTCGCCGAGATCGAGGACGCCTTCGGGTGCACGGCGATCTGCGGCTACGGGATGACCGAGGCCAGCCCCACGCTCACCCGCTCGCTCGACAAGCCCGGCGAGGCGCCGTCGGCGGAGCGCCGCGCCACCACCGGCCTGCCCATCGTGGGCGTCGACGTGCGGGTGCTCGGCGACGGCGACGTCGAGGTGCCCTGGGACGGCGAGACGGTCGGCGAGGTGTGCGCCCGCTCCAACCACGTCATGGCCGGCTACCTCGACGCGCCAGGAGCCACGGCCGAGGTGATCCGCGACGGGTGGCTGCGCACCGGCGACCTGGCCATCGTCCGCCCCGACGGCTACCTGGTCATCGTCGACCGCAAGAAGGACCTGATCATCAGCGGCGGCGAGAACATCGCCACCCCCGAGGTCGAGCACGCCCTCTGCGAGCACCCGGCCGTGCGGGAGGCCGCCGTGGTGGGCCGGCCCGACGAGCGCTGGGGCGAGGTCCCCGTCGCCTACGTGTCGCTGCACGACGGGGCGGTGGCCAGCCCGGACGAGCTGGTCAGCTGGGTGCGCGAGCGCCTGGCCCACTTCAAGGCGCCCAAGCACGTCGTCGTGCTCCCCGAGCTGCCCAAGGTCGGCACCGGCAAGGTCGACAAGGGCGGCCTGCGCTCCCAGGCCACGGGCGATGCCTGGTCCGGTGGCCGCGGCCAGGCGGGGCGATGACTAGTCACCTCTCGGAGCGGCTCGCCGGCGAGCGAGCCCGCACCGTGGAGCAGATCACCTCGCTGCAGCGCAGCTTCGACGAGGTCGTCGCCGCGTCGGAGGACGTCGCCACCGACGACGAGCACGACCCGGAGGGCCACACCATCGCCTGGGAGCGCCAGCAGCTCGCCGCCCTCCTCGACACGGCGCGGGCCCGGCTCGCCGAGCTCGACCTCGCCATCCGCCGCATCGAGGGCGGCGACTACGGCCGGTGCGAGGTGTGCGGGCGCCCCATCGACCCCGAGCGCCTCGAGGTCCTCCCCACCGCGAGCACCTGCGTGGCCTGCACCCGCTGAACGCGCGAGCCGGTGCGCAGCACCCGCATCCAGGTCGGGAACGGGGGTTCCGTCACGGTGACGATTCGCGGGGTGGCAGGAGCACGTTCGGGTTGAGGATCCCGTCCGGGTCGAGCGCCGCCTTCAGCGCCCGCATGGCGGCGAGGTCGCCGGCGGACCGGTCGAGAGCCAGCCACCGCCGCTTGGCCGTGCCGATGCCGTGCTCGCTGCTCACCGACCCGCCGTCGGCGACGACCCGGCCGAGCACGGCGTCGCCCACCGCCGCCACGCGGTCGGGCGCTCCCCCGGTGACGTTCACGTGGATGTTCCCGTCCCCGACGTGGCCGAACAGCCACACCGTGGCACCGGGGTCCACCCCCTTCACGACCTCGGGCACCTCGTCGACGAAGCGGGCGAGCCGGCCCCCGGGAAGGGTGACGTCGTACTTGTGCGGCACGCCGACCCGGGCGATCGACTCGGTGTGCGCCTCCCGCACGTGCCACAGGCCGGCCGCGCGGGCCGGGTCGTCGGCCACGGCGACGTCGAGCACACCCGGCGCCCCGTCGAGCGCCCGGGCGAGCGCGGCCGTGGGATCGGGCGGGCCCACGGCCTCGACCACCAGCTGCACCGGCGGCACCGGGTCGAGCACGGGCGCCACGTCGGTCTGCTCGGCGACCAGCAGCGAGCCCTCCCGCAGCACGAGCTCGGCCGCCTCCAGCGTGGGCACGGCCCGGCGCAGGTGGCCGACCAGCACCACCGCGTCCGCGACGCTGCCCAGCCCGATGAGGCTGGTCACGGCCTCCCCGGCAGCGGGCACCAGCGCGAGACGGGCGCGGGTGACCACGCCGAGGGTGCCCTCGCTGCCGCACAGGAGGCCGGCGAGGTCGTAGCCGGTGTTGTCCTTGACCAGCCCGCCGAGCCGGGAGACGACGTCGCCGGTTCCGAGCACGGCCTCGACGCCGAGCAGCTGGGCGCGGGTCGGGCCGTGGCGCATCACCCGGAGGCCGCCGGCGTTCGTGGCCACGGTGCCGCCCACCGTGGCGCTGTCCCGGGAGGCCAGGTCGACCGCGTAGCGCCACCCCGCGCCTGCCGCAGCCGCCTGCACCTCCGCCACCGTGGTGCCGGCCGCCGCGGTGAGCTGGCCGGCGTCGGCGTCGACGTCGGTCACGCCGACGAGCCGGGAGGTCGACAGCACCAGCTCCCCGGCCAGCGGCACGCTGCCGCCGACGAGGCCGGTGTTGCCTCCCTGCGGGACGAGGGCGACCCGGTCGCGCCGGCACGCCGCCACCACCGCCGCGACCTCCGCGGTGCTGCCGGGACGCACGACCGCCGGCGAGGAGCCCACGAAGCCGCCGGTCCAGTCGGTCGTGTGGGACGCCACCCGCTCGGGGTCGTCGACGACGTGCTCGTCACCGACGATGGAGCGCAGGGCGCGCAGCGTGGCCTCCATCCCGGCCAGGGTACGTTCGCCCGCGATGCCCGCTCCGCTGGTCCCCTTCCACACCCTGCGCGCCCGGAAGGGGATGGTGTGCAGCGTCGACCACCTCGCCTCGGGTGCAGGCATCGCCGTGCTGCGCGCCGGGGGCAACGCCGTGGATGCGGCGATCGCCACCAGCGCGGCCCTCGCGGTCACCACCCAGCACATGTGCGGCATGGGCGGCGACCTGTTCGCCCTCGTCCACCACGCCGACGGGCAGCCGCCGACCTGCCTGAACGCCAGCGGCCGCGCCGGTTCGGGCGCCGACGCCGCCGCCCTCCGCGCCGAGGGCCACCAGCGGATGCCGATGGACGAGGACATCCGCGCCGTCACCGTGCCGGGGTGCGTCGACGGGTGGGTCGCCCTCCACGAGCGCCACGGGCGCCTGCCGCTCGCCGAGGTGCTCGAGCCGGCGCGGGAGCTGGCCGACGAGGGGTTCCCGGCCTCCCCGCTCCTGGCGTTCATGGTCCCCCTCATCGTCCACGTGGACGGGGCCGACGACTACGCGCGCCAGGAGGTGCGCGACGGCACCGTCATCCGCCGGCCGGGCGTGGCCCGCACGCTCGCCGCCATCGCATCCGAGGGCCGCTCGGCGTTCTACGAGGGCGAGTTCGGCGCCGGGCTCCGGCGCCTCGGTGGCGGCCTGTTCGACGCGGACGACCTGACCCGCCCCCAGGCCGACTGGGTCGAGCCCCTCGACCTCGACGTGTGGGGCCACCGCGCCTACACGGTGCCGCCGAACAGCCAGGGCTACCTCACCCTCGCCGCGGCGCGGATCGCCGAGCTGGCCGGCCTCGGCCACGCCGCCGACCTGCACCCCGACTCGGCCGACTGGGCGCACCTGCTCGTGGAGGCCGCCCGCCTCGCCGGCCACGACCGCCCCGCGGTGCTGCACGAGCACGCCGACGGGGCCGCGCTGCTCGCCGACGAGCGCCTCGCACCCCTGGCCGGGCGCATCGACCCCGGCCGGCGCGCCGCCCCGCCGGCGCCGGCGGGCCAGGGCGACACCATCCACCTGTGCACCGCCGACGGCGAGGGCGGTGCCGTCTCGCTCATCCAGTCCAACGCCCGGGGGTGGGGCGTGCACCTCGCCGTGCCCGAGGTCGGCATCTTCCTGCACAACCGCGGCCTCGGGTTCTCGCTCGAGCCGGGGCACCCGGCCGAGTACGGCCCGGGCCGGCGGCCGCCCCACACGCTGGCACCCGCCCTGGTGCAGCGCGCCGACGGGTCGCTGCGGGCGGTGCTCGGCACGATGGGCGGCGACACCCAGCCCCAGGTCGTGCTCCAGCTGCTGGCCCGCCTGCTGGTGGCCGGCCAGTCCCCGGCCCGTTGCGTCGGCGCCCCCCGCTGGCGCCTCGGCGACGGCGGCTTCGACACGTGGGAGGGCGACGGCCCCGACCTCGTCGGCGTCGAGCGCGGCGCGCCGGACGCGTGGGCCGACGGCCTGCGCGACCGGGGCCACGACGTGTCGGTCCAGGACCCGTGGAACTCGGGCTACGGGCACGCCCACGTGATCGAGCGCGACGAGACCGGCACGCTGTCCGGCGCCGCCGACCCTCGGGCGCTCACCGGCGCGACGGCGACGTGGTGAGCGGCCGCCCCGGCTGACGGGGCGGCCGGCGGATCACGCCGGGTCGGCGAAGGTCGGGGTGCGCTTCTCGAGGCCGGCCATCGCCGCCTCGACCTGGTTGGGGCTGCCGATGAGGGCACCGATCTCGCGGCGCTCGGCCGCGTACTGGTCGGCGATCGTGGCGGCACCGGACTGGTTCAGGAGGCGCTTGGCCGCCCGCACCGCGTCGGGGCTCTTGGAGGCGATCTCCGCAGCGAGCTCCCTGGCCGCGGCGAGCGGGTCGTCGGCCACGTGGGTGGTGAGGCCGATGCGCAGCGCCTCCTCGGCCTCCACCATCCGGGCGGTGAAGGTGAGCTCCTTGGCGACGTCGATGCCGACCAGCCGGGGCAGCACCCAGGTACCCGTCATGTCGGGGATGAGACCCCACTTGACCTCCATGACGCTCATGCGGGCGTCGGGCGCCATGATCCGGATGTCGGCGCCGAGCGCGATCTGGCAGCCGCCGCCCAGCGCGACGCCGTGCACGGCGGCGATGACGGGCACCGGCACCTCCTGCCACACGTGGGCGACCTGCTGGCCGAGGTGGGTGATGCGGCCGTCGGTCTGGCCCACGGCACCCATGGTCTCCGTGCCGCCCTCGTCGGCCTTCGGCGTGTCGGCCATGGCCTGGAACGAGCTGAAGTCGAGGCCGGCGCAGAACGCGCGCCCCTCACCGGAGAGGACGACCGCCCGCACGGCGGAGTCGGCCGCGACGGTCTGCCCCGCCTCGGCGATGGAGGCGAACATGGCGCCGTCGAGCGCGTTCATCTTGTCGGGCCGGTTCAGCCGGACGTGGGCCACGCCGTCGGCGACGTCGATCTTCACGCGATCGCTCATTGCTGGGACTCCTGGTGGGTGCGGTGCGCAGCGGCGCTGCTCGGTCGGGGCCCAGTGTGGCTCACGAGCGGCGGCCGTCGAGCCAGCGCAGCACCGACCGGGCTGCGTGGTGGCCGCACATGCCGTGCACGCCCCCGCCCGGCGGCGTGGAGGCCGAGCACAGGAACACGCCCTCGACGGGCGTGCGGTAGGGGTCGAGCGCCGGCCACGGCCGCAGCACGAGCTGCGTGCCGGCGTGCGAGCCGGCCGAGATGTCGCCGCCCACGTACGTCGGGTTGTACCGCGCGAGGTCGGCGGCGGTGAGCACGTGGCGGTCGAGCACGAGGTCGCGGAAGCCGGGGGCGAAGCGCTCGATCTGGTCGGTGATGCGCTCGGACACGTCGAGCGTGGAGCCGTTGGGCACGTGGCAGTACGCCCAGAGCACGTGGTGACCCTCCGGGGCGCGGGTGCCGTCGACGATGCTGGGCTGGGAGACGAGGACGTACGGGCGCTCGGCGTGGCCGCCCCTGGCCACCGTCCGTTCGGCGGCGGCGATCTCCTCGAGCGTGCCGCCCAGGTGCAAGGTGCCGGCTCGGCGGGCGTCGGCGTTCGCCCAGGGCACGGGGCCGGCCAGCGCGTAGTCGACCTTGCAGGCGCCCGGCCCCGGCCGGAACCGCAGGAGCCGGCGCCGGGCTCGCCCGTCGAGCGCGTCGCCGGCGAGGGCAGCCAGCTGGCGCGGCGTCACGTCGGCCACGACCGCTCGGTGCGGGGGCAGCTCGGCGAGCGACCGGACGCGGCAGCCGGTGACGACGGTGCCGCCCAGCTCGCGGAGGTGGGCGACGAGCGCGTCGGCGAGCGCCTGCGAGCCGCCCCGCACCACGGGCCAGCCCCGCGTGTGGGCCAGGGCCCCGAGCACGAGCGCGAACGAGGTGCTCAGCGCGTGCTCGAGCGGCAGGAACGAGTGGCCGGCGATGCCGGCGAACACGCCGCGGACCTCGTCGGTGTCGAACCGCGACGCGGCCCACGAGGCCGGCAGGACCGCGTGGATGCCGAAGCGGGCGAGGGTGAGCGGGTGGCGGGGCACGCGCAGCAAGGGGCCGAGGACCGCGGGCTCGAGCTGGTCCCAGCGGTGCACGAGGGGGCCGAACAGCGCAGCCCACGCGGACCCGTCCGCCCCGGCGGCCGCCACCGTGGCGTGGAGGTCCCGGTGGAGCACGCCGGCCCGGCCGCCGTCGAGGGGGTGCACGAGCGGCAGCTCGGGGTGCACCAGCTCGCAGCCGTGGGCGGCGAGCGGCACGCTGCGCAGGAAGGGCGAGCCCGCCGCCAGCGGGTGGACGGCCGAGCAGACGTCGTGGCGGAAGCCGGGCCGGGTCAGCTCGGCCGTGCGCGCACCTCCGCCGGGGACATCGGCCGCCTCGAGCACCGTGACCGACCGGCCGGCGCGCGCCAGCTCGATCGCGGCGGCCAGCCCGTTGGGGCCGGCGCCGACCACCACCACGTCCACGGGACCGGTCATCACCGACCAGCCTGCCGCGCGGATCAGGACGCGGCGAGCAGGGGCAGCTCGGCCCGGAACGGCGCGAGCAGGTCGTCCCCCGACGGCAGCCGCCCGCCGCAGAGCAGGGCGCGGGCGGCCTCGCCCGCCGCCCGTGCGAGCCGGACGCTGCCGGCGTGGTCCTCGTCGAGGACGCCGGTGCGGCGGCAGGCCTCGATGGCCGCGGACCGCACGGCGTGGGCGGCGAGGCAGGCCGTCCGGTGGCGGCCGGCGCGGCGCAGCGCCACACCGAGCTCGGCGCAGGCGCGGGCGTGGCAGACCTCACCGCCTGCCACGCCGCTCGCCGCGTCCAGCGCACCGATGAGCCGGACGATGTCGGCGCGCTCCCGCACGCGCCACCACCGTTCGAAGTCGTCGATGCCCATCTGCCCCTCCAGGGGTGTCCTGTCCCTCTGCCCCTTCCCATCGGCCGGGTCGGGGCGGAGGTGAGGGGAACGGTCCGAACGACCCACCCACCACCCTGCGTGGCGCGCGCCGCACAACACGCTGCGTCGCTGTCCCGCCTCGTCCCCTCTGCCCGAAACGCGCCGGCGAGCCCATGGTTTCGGGTCGATGACGGGCTCGCGGGGTGCACGCGCTGCGGGCCGCGTTGTGCCTAGTGTCACCCGGTCGCAGGAACCTGACCCTGCGGTCAAGCCTGCAGGCGCCGCTATTGACACTCTGCCAACAAGCGACTTAGCGTCTCGCAGACGTGCCGGCCGTCACTCGGCGGGCGGGCACGGAGAAGGCGTGCGGGACGGCCCCGACGCCACCCAGATCAAGGGGGAAGACGTTGACGAGCAGAACCTCGACGCGCCGGTGGCTCCGGTTGCTCGCACTGCTGCTGGGGCTCAGCATGTTCGCCGCCGCGTGCGGCGACGACGACGGGGGCGACGAGGCGGCGCCTGACGACTCCGAGCAGCCCGACGAGGGGGGCACGGAGGACTCGACGCCCGAGGACGTCGAGGGCGAGCCGGTGCCGGGCGGCAGCCTCACCTACGCCCTGGAGGCCGAGACCAACGGCGGCTTCTGCCTGCCCGAGGCCCAGCTGGCCATCTCCGGCATGCAGGTCGCGGCCACCATCTACGACACGCTGACCAAGCCCGACGCCGACGGCACGCTGCAGCCGTTCCTGGCCGAGTCGGTCGAGGCGAACGAGGACTCCACCCAGTGGACCATCAAGGTGCGCGAGGGCGTGACGTTCCACGACGGCACCCCGCTCGACGCCCAGGTCGTCGCCAACAACATCGACGCCTACCGCGGCGCCTACCCGGCCCGCACCCCGCTGCTGTTCCGCTTCGTGTTCCAGGACATCGAGTCGGTCCAGGTGGTCGACCCGATGACCGTGCAGGTCAACATGGTCCGCCCCTGGTCCGCCTTCGACTGGTTCCTCTGGGGCTCGAACCGCGTCGGCATCATGGCCCAGGCCCAGCTCGACGACCCGGAGAACTGCGGCACCAACCTCGTCGGCACCGGCCCGTTCAAGCTCGACAACTGGACCGTGAACGAGGAGCTGGTGGCGTCGAAGAACCCCGACTACTGGCGGACCGACGAGAGCGGCAACAAGCTGCCGTACCTCGAACAGATCACCTACGTGCCGATCCCCGAGCTGGCCAGCCGCTCCAACGCCCTCGAGTCGGGCCAGGTCGACGCGCTGCACACCTCGGACACCGAGCAGATCGCGCAGCGGCTCCAGCCGCTGTCCGACTCCGACGACATCAAGCTGCTCGCCACCGACGCGTACGGCGAGGTCAACTACCTGATGCTGAACTCCTCGGTGGAGCCGTTCAACAACAAGAACGCCCGCCTGGCCCTCGCCCACGCCCTCGACCGGCAGCTGCTGATCGACGTGCGAGGCGGCGGCATCGGCCAGGTGGCCGGCGGTCCGTTCCAGGAGGGCGTCACCGGCTACCTCGAGGACACCGGCTTCCCCGAGTACGACCTGGCCAAGGCCGAGGAGTTCGCGGCGGCGTACCAGGAGGAGACCGGCAAGCCGCTGAGCTTCGCCTACACCTTCGTCTCGACGGAGTCCGGCCAGCTCACGGCCCAGGAGATCCAGACCCAGCTCGCCGACGCCGGCATCGACATCCAGCTCGACCCGGCGGGTGACCAGGCGACGACGATCAACAAGGCCCTGGCCGGCGACTTCCAGGCGGTCGGCTGGCGCAACCACCCAGGCGCCGACCCGGACACCCAGTACAACTGGTGGGCAGAGGGCTCGCCCGTGAACTTCGGGCGCATCTCCGATCCGGAGCTGCAGCGCCTGCTCGACGAGGGCCGCGAGGCGCCCCTCGGCGAGGAGCGCGACGCCATCTACGAGGACCTCAACCGGCGCTTCGCCGAGGAGGTCTGGAACGTGTGGACGTCCACCACGGTGTGGGCCATCGCCACCAAGCCCAACGTGCAGAACATCCTCGGCTACGGCCCCGAGGGCGGCTCCGGTCCGTTCCCGGGCCTGGGCACCGGCCACGACGTCGCCGGCGTGTGGCTGAGCGAGTGATCTGAGGCGGCAGTGAGGCTGACGAGCAGCAGGAAGAGAGAACCGTGAACAACGCGATCCGGAAGCTGGGGCAGCTCGCACTGGTGCTGTTCCTGGTGACCCTGTTCACCGCGCTGCTCGTCAGCCTCCTGCCGGGTGATCCGGCCGAGGTGATCATCCCCTTCGGCGACGAGCGAGACCGGGAGGCGCTCCGCGAGGAGCTCAACCTCGACGACCCCCTCCCGGCCCGCTACGTCGCCTGGCTCGGCGACTTCGTCACCGGCGACTTCGGCAACTACTACCGCCAGAGCATCACCGAGCCGGTGGGCGACCGCGTCGGCGACGCCGCCCCGGTGTCGCTCCAGCTGATGGTCTACGCGCAGGTGCTCGCCCTGCTGGTGGCCATCCCCCTCGGGGTGATCACCGCCCAACGTGCCGGCGGGTTCCTCGACAAGTTCGCGAACACCACCGCGTTCGGGGTGCTCGCCGTCCCCAACTTCGTGCTCGCCCTGGTGCTGTCGTACTTCGTGGGCGTCGAGCTCGGGTGGCTGCCGCCCCAGGGCTACGTGCGCATCAGCCGCGACCTGGTCGAGCACCTGAAGTCCATGGCCCTGCCGGCCATCAGCCTCGCCGCCGGCCAGGTCGCCGTCTACATGCGCCTGCTGCGCACCGACATGGTGGCCACGCTCCAGGAGGACTTCATCCTCATGGCCAAGGCCAAGGGGCTCTCCAACAAGCGGGTGCTGTGGCGCCACGCCCTGCGCCCGTCGAGCCTCACGCTGCTCACGGTGGCCGGCCTCAACGTCGGCACGCTCGTGGGCGGCGCCCTCATCATCGAGATCATCTTCACCCTGCCCGGCATGGGCACCCTGATCTTCCAGGCGATCAGCGAGCGCCAGTACGTCGCCATCCAGTCGCTGGTCGCCCTCATCGCCATCGGCTACGTGCTCGTGAACGTGGCCGTCGACCTGCTCTACTCCGCCCTCGACCCGAGGATCCGCAATGCCCGAGGTTGAGCCCACCGCCGCCATCCTCGATGTGGCCACACCCAGCGGCAGCATCGAACCCACCGGCGACACCGAGCTGGCCGTCGCCAGGACCAAGCGCCTCGGCGTCATCGGCTGGCTCGCCATCATCTGGCTGGTGCTCGTGGCGCTGATGGCCGCCGTGCCGTCGCTGTTCCCCGTGCCCGAGCTCACCGAGCGCTTCCCCGACTCGCTGCGCAACCGCGACTTCGGGCCCACCTCCGGGCACCCGCTCGGGTTCGACACCTCGGGCCGCGACCTGCTCTCCAAGCTGGTGCACGGCACCCGGGCATCGATGATCGTGAGCGTCCTCGCCGTGAGCTTCGGCCTCGTCATCGGCGGCACCCTCGGCCTCATCGCCGGGTACTTCCGGGGCCGGGTCGACACGATCATCACGAACGCCTTCAACGTCGGCCTCGCCATCCCCCAGCTGGTGCTGGCGCTCACCCTCGCCGCCGTGTTCGCGAGCGACGCCAACGCCGGCTACGGCCAGCGGGTGCTCGTCGTGACCTTCGCCATCGGCTTCGCGTCGATCCCGATCCTCGGGCGCATCACCCGGGCCAACACGCTCACCTGGGCCAACCGCGAGTTCGTCCTCGCCTCCAAGACCATCGGCGCCAAGACCCCGCGCATCCTGATCCGCGAGGTGCTGCCCAACGTGGCGCCCGCCATGTTCTCCATCGCCCTGCTCGGCATCGCCGTCGCCATCGTCGTCGAGGGCGGCCTCGCCCTGCTCGGCGTCGGCATCCCCGCCGACATCACCTCCCCGTCGTGGGGGAACCTCATCGCCACCGGCCGCTCGCAGATGCTGCTGGGCGAGGCCGGCCAGGTGATGGCCGCCTCCACCATGGTCTTCTTCACCGTGCTGAGCCTGAACTACCTGGGCGACGTGGTGCGGGCCCGCTTCGACGTGCGCGAGAGCGCCCTCTAGATCGACAGGAGCTCACCGTGGCACGCCGTCGCATCACCGCCCAGCCCTCGGCCGAGGCCCAGGAGCCGCTCCTCGTCGTCGAGGACCTCCGCACCACCTTCCGCACGCCCTCGGGGCGCGTGAAGGCCGTCAACGGGGTGTCGTTCACCCTCGAGCAGGGTCGCACCCTCGGCGTCGTGGGCGAGTCCGGCTCCGGCAAGTCGGTGCTGTCCCGCACGATCATGGGACTGCTGCCGCCGAGCAACGTCGAGGTCACCGGCTCCGTCCGCTACCGCGGTCACGAGCTGGTGGGCGCCTCCGACCGCGAGCTGCGGTCGCTGTGGGGCGCCGAGCTGTCGATGGTGTTCCAGGACCCGATGACCTCGCTGAACCCGGTCATGCGGATCGGCCGGCAGATCACCGAGTCGCTGCGGCACCACCTCGACATGCCCAAGGACGAGGCCGACGCCATGGCGATCTCGCTGCTGCGCTCGGTGAAGATCCCCGAGCCGGAGAAGCGGGTCAAGCAGTACCCCCACGAGCTGTCCGGCGGCATGCGGCAGCGGGTGGTCATCGCGGTCGCGCTGGCGTGCGGCCCGCACCTGCTGTTCGCCGACGAGCCCACCACGGCGCTCGACGTGACCGTGCAGGCCCAGATCCTCGACCTGCTGGACGAGCAGCAGCGCGAGCGCTTCATGTCCATGGTGCTGGTCACCCACGACCTCGGCGTGGTGGCCGGCCGGGCCCACGAGATCGCGGTGATGTACGCCGGGCGCGTCGTCGAGATGGCGCCCACCCGCACGCTGTTCAGCGACATGCGGATGCCGTACACGCAGGCGCTGTTCGAGTCGATCCCCAAGCTCGACCTTCCCAGCCACACCCGGTTGCACGTGATCCCCGGGCGGCCGCCGGACCTCATCAACCCGCCCGCCGGCTGCCCGTTCGCGCCGCGCTGCGAGCGGGCCCAGCCGCGGTGCCTGGACGAGAACCCGCCGCTCATCGAGGCCGAGACGCCCGGCCACAAGTACGCGTGCTTCTACCCCGTGGGCACGGCCGAGGGCGACGACGCCCTCGCCGAGAACCAGCGGCGGGGCGTGCAGGCCGCAGGTGTCCCCGTCCTGGTCCGAGAGAAGGCGAGCTGACAGCGAGATGGCAGGTTCCGGAACCGCACACCTCCGCCCGGAGTCCGAGACGCTGCTGCGCGTCGAGGACCTCCGCGTGGAGTTCCCCGCCGGGCGGGGCCGCACGGTGCACGCCGTGTCCGACATCAGCTTCGACATCGCGCCGGGCGAGACCCTCGGGCTCGTCGGCGAGTCGGGCTGCGGCAAGTCGACCACCGGCAAGGCGATCATGCGCCTCAACCCGATCACCTCGGGCCAGGTGCTCTTCGAGGGCCGCGACATCGCCGCCATGGGCGGCGCCGAGCTGCGCAAGGTCCGCCCCGAGCTCCAGATGATCTTCCAGGACCCGGTGTCGTCCATCAACCCGCGCCGGCGCATCGGCGACGTGGTGGCCGAGCCGCTGAAGGTCTGGGGGCGGATGGACGGCGCCGACGAGCTCATCGACCGCGTGCTCGAGGACGTCGGCCTGCCCGCCGAGGTGGCCAAGCCCAAGCGCCGCCACGAGTTCTCGGGCGGCCAGTGCCAGCGCATCTGCATCGCCCGGGCCCTCGTCCTCGACCCGAAGCTCATCATCTGCGACGAGCCCGTGTCGGCCCTCGACGTGTCGGTGCAGGCCCAGATCCTCAACATCCTCGAGGACATGAAGGAGCGCTACGGGCTCACGATGATGTTCATCGCCCACGACCTCGCGGTCGTGAAGAACATCTCCGACCGGGTCGCCGTCATGTACCTCGGGAAGATGTGCGAGGTGGCGTCGCCCGACGACCTGTTCGTCCGGCCCGCCCACCCGTACACCGCCACGCTGCTGTCGGCGATCCCGATCCCCGACCCCGACGTGGTGCCCAGCGCCATGGACCTCAACGGCGAGCTGCCCTCGCCGCTCGATCCGCCGTCGGGCTGCCGGTTCCGCACCCGCTGCCCGCGCGCCGCCGAGCGGTGCGCGCAGGAGGAGCCGGTCGTGCGCGAGATCGGTCCCGACCACTTCGTCGCCTGCCACTTCCCCCTCGTGGGGGAGGTGGCGCCACCGACCACCGCCACACCGGTGGAGGTCGGGCAGCCGTAGCAGCCGAGTCGGCCGAGGGGGGTCCGGGGCCGTCGTGAGCGAACCACGCCCGAGATCGAGAACGCGGCTCGACCCCGCGGTCCGGCGTCGACAGATCGCCGAGGCCGCGGCGCGGGTGTTCGCCGAGCGCGACCCCAGCGAGGTGTCCTTCGAGCTGATCGCCGACGAGGCCGGCGTGTCCCGGAGCCTCGTGTACTCGTACTTCGGCGATCGCGGCAGCCTGTTCGCCGCCGCCTACAACCACGAGCTCGAACGGCTCGACGCCGAGATCGACGGTGCCCTCGAGTCGCTCGGCTCCGACCGCGACCTGCTGGCCACCGCCGTGTCGGCGTACCTGCGCTTCGCCTGGAAGCACCGCACGTCCTGGCAGCTCATCGCGTCGGCCAGCTCGTCGCGCCACCCAGCGGTGCGCGAGGCCATCCAGGCCCGCACCGAGCGCATCGCCGCGTCGATCCGCGACACCCCCGAGGCCCGGCTGCTCGTGCGAGGTGTGCTGGGGATGCTCGAGGCCGCGGCGATCCACACGCTCGAGCACGACGACCCCGACCCCGAGACCCTCGCCGAGCTGCTCACCCAGATCATCTGGAACGGCGTGTCGTCCCTGGAGGGCGTCGACCAGGGCGACGGGGGCACCGGAGGGGCCTCGGAGGGCGACCGCTAGGGTGCCGGCCATGGCCAAGCCCTACGACATGCAGATCGACACCGACGCCATCTACGAGGTCACCATCGAGTCCGACAAGGGCACGATCGTCGCAGAGCTCGACCCGCAGCTCGCCCCGAAGACGGTCAACGAGTTCGTCTGCAAGACCCGCGACGGCTTCTACGACGGCCTGACGTTCCACCGGGTGGTGCCGGACTTCGTCATCCAGGGCGGCGATCCCGAGGGCAGCGGCCGCGGCGGCCCGGGCTACCGGTTCGAGGACGAGCCGGTGAAGGGCGAGTACACCGAGGGCGCGTTCGCCATGGCCAACGCCGGCCCCAACACCAACGGCAGCCAGTTCTTCATCACCATCGACGACTGCACGCGCAAGCTGGACAAGCTCTACAACCTGTTCGGCTACGTCACCCAGGGCATGGACGTCGCCAAGTCCATCGAGGTCGGCGACACCATGCAGAAGGTCACGGTCACCGAGAAGCCGCGGAGCTAGGTCCGCTCCACGCCTACGCGTGGAGCTGGACCGGGTGCTGCTCGATCTCCTCGATGTCGGTCTCGGCCTCGCCGAGCAGCATGCGGCCGAGGCGGATGAGCGCCCGCGCGGCCGCGATCTCCTCGCCGATCACGGGCACGTCGGGGTCCGCGGGATCCCGCGACGCCCGGCCCCAGCCGTGCAGGCGCCGGTCGGCGTACTCGAGCACCGCGTCGGCCCGGGTGCGCCGGTCGTCCTCGGTGAACACGATCTCCACCCGCCACGTCGGTTCCATCATCGGTCCGTCCTCCTCGCGCGCGTCTGCACCCCCGACTGTCGCGCCGCCGGCGCCGCGGGTGAAGTGCCCGAGGTCCCGACGCGCTAGCGGTTGCGGAACTCCGGCGGGCGCTTCGCCAGGAAGGCCTGGATCGCCTCCGTCGAGTCCTCCGTGAACGACGACAGGATCTGCGTGCGGTTCTCGAGGTCGATGCCGGCCTGCAGGCTCGGGATCTCGAGCTGGCTCCACATCACCTCCTTGGTCATCCACACGCCGAAGGGGCTGTTGGCCACGATGCCGTCGGCGATCTCGAGGGCGGCATCGACCACCTGGCCGTCGTCCACCACGCGGGTGACCAGGCCGAGGTCGTCGGCCTCGGCGGCGTCGAAGATCCGGCCGGTGAGCAGCAGCTCGAAGGCCCGGCCGGCGCCGATGAGGCGGGGCAGCAGCCAGCTCACGCCGATGTCGCACCCGGACAGCCCGATGCGCACGAACGCCACGTTGAACTTCGCGCTCGTCGAGCACACGCGCACGTCGGCGCCGAGCGCGAGGGCGAACCCGCCGCCCGCGGCCGGGCCGTTCACCGCGGCGATGACCGGCACCTTCAGCGAGCGCAGGTGCGGGATGAGCGTGGCGATGTGCTGCTGGGTGGCGAGCCCCCGCTGGGGCCGCCCGAGGCCCTCGGTGCCGGGCACCGCGGCGCTGTCCTTCAGGTCGAGGCCGGCGCAGAAGCCGCGGCCGGCGCCGGTGATGACCACGCACCGCAGGTCGGGGTCGGCGGCGACCTCGTCGAAGCGGTCGTGGAGCTCGGACACGAGCTGGTGGTCCATGGCGTTGAGCCGGTCGGGGCGGTTCAGGGTGAGCAGGCGGACGCCGGGGCGGACGTCCTCGGCGAGCACGGTGGTGGGTTCGGCGGACGGAGTGGCCATCGGCGCATACTTCCATGTGCCCGACGACGCGGCGGACCAGCCCGACGACCACGCCATCGCCACCCTCCTCGACGCCGTCGCCCGCGCCGTGCCCGACCGCGAGTGCATCGTGTGGCGCGACCGGAGGGTGCGGTGGGGTGCGTTCGCCGAGCGCACGGACCGCCTGGCCAACGGCCTGCTCGACGCCGGCGTCGGCGGCCCCGTCCGGCACGACCCGGCCGCCCCCGGGTGGGTCAGCCCGCACCCCCACGTGGCGCTCTACCTGACCAACGGCAACGAGTACCTCGAGGCCATGGTCGGCGCCTGGAAGGCCGGGGCCGCTGCCGTCAACGTGAACTACCGGTACACCGCCGAGGAGCTCGCGTTCCTGCTCGCCGACGCCGGTGCCGTGGCCGTCGTGTACCACGCACGGTTCGCCCCCGTGCTCGCAGCCGCCCTCCCCCACGTGCCGACGGCCCGCCTGCTCGTCGTGGTGGACGACGGCTCGGGCACCGAGCCGATCGAGGGGTCCCTCCCCTACGAGGCCCTGCTCGCCGACGCGTCCCCGGCGCCCCCGCCGGTGGCGCCCTCGCCGGACGACCGCTACGTCGTCTACACGGGCGGCACCACCGGGAACCCCAAGGGCGTGCTCTGGCGCCAGGGCGACTTCCTCCACACCGCGCTCGGCGTGCGGGGCACCACCGCCGAGCTGGTCGAGCGCGCTGCCCGGCCCGGCCGCCCCCGGGCGCTGCCCGCACCGCCGTTCATGCACGGGGCTGCCCACTGGAACGCCCTGTCGTGCCTGCTCGCCGGGGGCACCGTCGTCATCCAACACGACACCGAGCACCTCGACGCCGCCGACGTGCTCGACACCTGCGAGCGCGAGCAGGTCGGCTCGCTGCTCATCGTCGGCGACGCCTTCGCCCGACCGCTCCTCGACGAGATCCGCCGGACGCCACGCGACCTGTCCCACCTGTCGACCCTGATGACCGGCGGCGCCGTGCTGTCCCCGTCGACGAAGGCCCAGCTGGTGGCCGAGCTCCCCCACCTGCGCATCGTCGACATCCTCGGCTCGTCCGAGACCGGACGGCACGGCCTCGCGACCTCAGCGGCGGACGCCGACGCGGAGCCTGGCGTGTTCGTGCCCTCGGAGACCACCGTGGTCCTCGACGACACCCGCACGCGCCAGCTCGAGCCGGGCGAGGACGCCACCGGCTGGCTCGCCCAGCGCGGCCGGGTGCCCCTCGGCTACCTCGGCGACCGGGCCAAGACCGAGGAGACGTTCCCCCGCATCGACGGGGTCGTGCACGCCGTGGCCGGCGACCGGGCGCGGCTCCGGGCGGACGGGCGCATCGAGCTGCTCGGACGCGACTCGGTCACGATCAACACCGGCGGCGAGAAGGTGCACGCCGAGGAGGTCGAGCAGGCCCTCAAGGAGCACGCCGACGTGTACGACGCGCTGGTGGTCGGTCGCCCGAGCGAGCGCTGGGGGTCGGAGATCGTCGCGGTGGTCGAGCTCCGCGAGGGGGTCGCCGCCGACGCGCTCGACACCGAGGCCGTGCGCTCGACGGCCGGGGCGCACCTGGCCCGCTACAAGCTGCCCAAGGACTTCGTGGTGGTCGATCGCATCAAGCGCAGCGCCAGCGGCAAGCCGGACTACCGGTGGGCGCGCGAGGTCGCGACGGAGGGCGACTGAGGGTGCGCCGACCGGTCGCCACCCGACCGCGCACCTACCTGCGCAAGCCGGTGCCCGCCGACGCCGACGAGTTCGCCGCGGCCGTGGAGGCCAGCGAGCACCTGGCGCCGTGGGCGTTCCCGCCGGCCGACGCCGCCGCGTTCCGGCAGTGGCTCACCCGGGGCGATCGCCCGGAGACCGAGCAGTTCCTGGTGTGCAGCCGGACCGACGACGCCATCGCGGGCTTCGTGAACCTCAACAGCATCCAGCGCGGCTCGATGCAGCAGGCCACCGCGGGCTGGGCCGCGCTGGCGCACCACGAGGGGCGGGGCCACCTGTCCGAGGGGCTGTCGATGGTCCTCGAGGTCGCCTTCACCCAGCTGCGGCTCCACCGCGTCGAGGCCGACATCCAGCCGGGGAACGAGCGCTCGCGCGCGCTGGCGCGGCGCTGCGGGCTCTCCCTGGAGGGCTACTCCCCCCGCCTCGTGCTGATCGACGGCGAGTGGCGAGACCACGAGCGGTGGGCGATCCTCGCCGACGACTGGCGGTCCCGGCACGCGGGCGGTCGGGTCGCGCACCGGTTTGGTGGCGGTGAGGGGCGCACGGGAGGATGATCCACCCCCGGGGAAGGTCCGGGGCGCTCGCCCGATGACCGCCGCCTCATCCCTCACGCGCCGGCTGGCGCTCACCCGCCCGCTCGACCTGCGGCTCACGCTCGCGCCCGTGCGGTACGGCAAGGGCGACCCATCGTGCCTGCTGCGCACCGACGAGTGCTACCGGGCGTCCCGCACGCCGATGGGGCCGGTGGCGATCCACCTCGTCGTGCGCGGCGGCGAGCTCACCGCCGAAGCCTGGGGCACCGGCGCCGAGTGGGCGCTCGAGCAGCTCCCCGTGCTCGTCGGCGAGGACGACGACCTCACCGGGTTCGTCCCCGGCGACGGCATCGTCGCCGAGCTCGTGCGCCGGCACCCCGGGCTGCGGATCGGCGCCACCCACCGCGTCCTCGAGGCGCTCGTGCCCGCCGTGTGCGCCCACCAGGTCACCGGCTTCGAGGGCAAGCGCGCCCACCGCCAGGTCATGCAGGCCTTCGGCGAGCCGGCGCCCGGCCCCACCGGCATCGAGCTCATCGTGCCGCCCGACCCCCGGGTGCTGGCGAGCACGTCGTACCAGGAGCTGCACCCGCTCGGCCTCGAGCGCTCGCGCGCCGATGTGATCCGCCGGGCCGCCGCCCGGTCGGCGACGGCCGAGGGCGTCGTCGGCCAACCGCCCGAGGAGGCCGAGCGTCGCCTCCGGTCCATCGCGGGCGTCGGGGCGTGGACCGCCGCCGTGGTGCGCCAGGTCGCGCTCGGCGACGCCGACGCCGTGCCCGTCGGCGACGAGCGCAGCAAGCACCTGGTCGCGTGGGCGTTCCTCGGCGAGGCCCGGGGCAGCGACGCCCAGATGCTCGAGCTGCTCGAGCCCTACCGCGGCCACCGGGGCCGCGTGCTGCGCCTGCTCCGCGCCGAGCGCCCCACCCCGCACCGCGCCGGCGACGAGCACCGCGCGTCCTGAGGGCCGCGGGTCCACACAGGTCTGCACAGGCGCTGCACAGCCAAGTCACAGGGTTGTCCCTCTTCCGCCGCACAGGGATCCCTTCGTACGGTGCCCGCATGGCGAGCTACGAGGTGACCTTGCGAGACAAGACGGTGGAGCTCGTCGTCGGGGCCGACGCCTACC
>DASTYO010000087.1:0-3831 GCA_035764875.1 Acidimicrobiales bacterium
CGTTGGGTTGGGCCTGGAGGGTGAGCAGGAGCTGCAGGCGGCGGCGCTCGCCACCGGAGAGGGTCTCCACCGGCGCCCACTGCGCGTCGCCGTCGAACCAGAAGCGCTCGAGCAGCGCGGTGTCCTCCCAGGACATGTCGCGCTTGCCGCCGGTGACGAGGTCGCGCACGCGGGCGCCGGGTTCGAGCTCGGCGGCGTCCTGGCTGAACACGCCGATGCGCACGGTGGGGCCCACCACCACCGTGCCCCGGTCAGGCGCTCGCTCGCCGGCGAGGATCCGCAGCAGCGTGGTCTTGCCGGCGCCGTTGGGACCGACGATGCCGAGGCGCTCGCGGTTGTCGAGCACGAGGTCGACGCCGTCGAACAGCGTGCGGCCGTCGATGTCGGCGCCGAGGCCATGGGCCTCGATCACCTTGTCGCCCAGCCGTGGGGTGCCGACGTGGAGCTGCAGCGCCTGGTCTCGGACGTCGGCGCTGCGTGGCGCTCCCTCGACGAGCGCGGTGGCCGCCTCGATGCGGGCCTTGGGCTTCGAGGTGCGGGCTGGCGCGCCCCGCCGGAGCCACGCCAGCTCGGCCCGTGCGAGGTTCCGGCGCTTCGCCTCGGAGGCCGCCGCCCGCTCGGCCCGCTCGGCCTTGTGCTCGAGGTAGGAGGCGTAGCCGCCCTCGTGGACGAAGTGGCTGCCCCGGTCGAGCTCGAGCATGCGGTTGCACACCCGGTCGAGGAGGTGGCGGTCGTGGCTCACCATCACGAGGCCGCCCCGGAAACCGGCAAGCCACTCCTCGAGCCAGGCGATGGCGGTCACGTCGAGGTGGTTCGTGGGCTCGTCGAGGATGAGCAGGTCGGCGTCGTCGGCCGGACCGCCCGTGGGGGGACCGACGGCGAGCAGGGCGCGGGCCAGGGCCACCCGCTTGACCTGGCCGCCGGAGAGCTGGTCGGTGGGCCGGTCCTCCAGGCCGGCGAGGCCGAGCCGGTCGCGGACCGCGGCCGCCTCCCAGCCGTCGCCCGTGACCGACGCGACGGTGCCGGCCGGCAGCGGGGCGTCCTGGTCGAGGTGGCTGATGCGTGCTCCGTTGCCCCGGCGGATCGTCCCGGCCTCGGGCACCCGGGCGCCGGCGAGGGCGGCGAGCAGGGTCGACTTGCCGGTGCCGTTGACGCCGACGATCGCCAGTCGGTCGCCGGACTCGACGGTGAGCGAGAGGTCGTCGAACAGCACCCGGTCGGGTCGGGCGGCGCGCAGGCCGGTGGCGTCGACGAGGATCACGGCGGCCGATCGTGCCACCCGACCCGACATGTCGTGGATTCCGGGCGCCGCTGGTGGTGCATCCACGGGATGTCCTGAGAGACTGGTCGGCCGTGCCCCTGTTCCCCCCGCTGCAGATCGGCCCCCTGGTGGCCGACCCGCCCGTCGTGCTCGCGCCGATGGCCGGCGTGACGAACGGGCCCTTCCGCGCGCTGTGCCGGCGCTTCGGCGCCGCCCTCTACGTGTCGGAGATGGTGGGCGCCCGGGCCGTGGTGGAGGGGAACGAGAAGACGTTCCACATCGCCCGCTTCGCCGACGACGAACCCGTCCGCTCCATCCAGCTGTACGGCACCGACCCCGCGGTGATGGGCGACGCGGTGCGGCGGGTGCGTGGCGAGGTCGGCGTCGACCACATCGACCTGAACTTCGGATGCCCGGCGCGCAAGATCACCCGCCACGGCGGCGGCTCGGCCTTGCCGCTGCGCCCCGGGCTCTTCGGCGCGGTGGTCGCTGCGGCCGTCGACGCCGCCGGCGAGGTCCCGGTCACCGTGAAGATGCGGGTGGGCCTCGACGACGAGCACCGCACCTGGCTCGTGGCCGGGCGGATGGCGGAGGAGGCCGGCGCCGCCGCGGTGGCCGTGCACGCCCGCACCGCCGAGCAGCTCTACTCGGGCGTGGCCGACTGGTCCACCATCGCCCAGCTCAAGGACACCGTCACCACCATCCCGGTGCTCGGCAACGGCGACATCTGGGAGGCCGCCGACGCCATCGAGATGATGCGCACCACCGGCTGCGACGGCGTGGTCATCGGCCGGGGGTGCCTCGGCCGGCCGTGGCTGTTCCGCGACCTGGTGGCCGCGTTCGCCGGCGAGCCCGTGCCCACGCCGCCGACGCTCGGCGAGATCCTCGGCATGGTCCGCACGCACGGCGAGATGCTGGCCGACTGGTTCGGCGAGCAGTCCGGCATGCGCGAGCTGCGCAAGCACACCGGCTGGTACCTCCAGGGCTTCCCCGTGGGCCGGCCGCTGCGGGCCGCGCTGCGGTCGGTGTCGTCGCTGGACGAGCTCGACCGGCTGCTCGGCGAGCTCGACCCGGACCTGCCGTTCCCCCGCTCGGCGCTGCGCATGCAGCGGGGCCACACCACCGGGCCCCGACCCGTGAAGCTGCCCGAGGGCTGGCTCGACGACCCCGACGCGCTCGAGCCGCCCGACCGCCTCGCCGACCTCGTCGTCTCCGGCGGATGACGCCGCGGGTGGTGCTGGCGTCGGCCTCGCCCCGGCGCCGGGAGCTGCTCGCCCGTCTCGGCATCGACCCGGTGGTGCGGCCGTCCGACGTGGACGAGGTCACCCTCCCTGGCGAGGAGCCGGCCGACCACGTCGCCCGCCTCGCCCGCGACAAGGCGCGCGCCGCCGAGCGCGCCGAGGACGACCTCGTGGTCGCGGCCGACACCGAGGTCGTGCTCGACGGCGCCGTGCTCGGCAAGCCCGCCGACGGCGCGGCGGCCGCCGCCCTGCTCCGATCGCTGTCCGGCCGCACCCACGCGGTGCTCACCGGGGTCCACGTGCTCCATGGCGACCGGGAGGCCAGCGCCGTCGAGGTCACCGAGGTCCGCTTCCGCGACCTGGGCGACGACGAGATCGCCGCCTACATCGCCACCGGTGAGCCCTTCGACAAGGCGGGCGGCTACGGCATCCAGGGCGCGGGCGGCATGTTCGTCGAGCGCATCGACGGCAGCGACTCGAACGTGGTCGGCCTGCCGCTCGCCACGGTGGTGCGCCTCGCCCGGGAGGTCGGTGTGACCCTCCTGCCCCGGCGGGTGTGACGAGGGGCCTGCCGGATCTCCGGGGTCAGCTGACGGAGACGGGCTCGCGAGGCGTGTCGGGCTCATCGCCGGCCTCGGCGCGCTCCAGGTGCGCGGCGGCCTCGGCCAGGTGGATCTCGTGCTCGGGCGAGCCCTCGACGTGCAGTCGGGGCAGCAGGCGGTCGATCCAGCGGGGGATCCACCAGTTGCGCTCGCCGAGCAGCTCCATCGTCGCCGGCACGAGGAGCATGCGGACGAGGGTGGCGTCGAGGAGCACGGCCATGCCGAGGCCCGTGCCGAACACCTTCACGATGCGCCCGTCCTCGAGGAGGAAGCTGCCGAACACCACGACCATGATCGCCGCGGCCGCGCTGATGACCCGGGCAGTGGCGGCGAGGCCGTCGGCCACCGAGTTCTGGGCGTCGCCGGTGCGCTCGTACTCCTCCTTGATGCGGGAGAGGAGGAAGACCTCGTAGTCCATCGACAGCCCGAAGACGATGGCGAACATCATCATCGGGATGAACGGCTCGATGGGCGCCGGCTCGATGCCGGTGAGGAAGCTGAGGTGCCCCCACTGGAAGATCGCCACGACCACGCCGTACGCGCCGGCGATGGACAGCACGTTGAGGATCACCGCCTTGAGCGGCACCAGCAGCGAGCGGAACACCACCATCAGCAGCAGGAACGACAGGGCGAGCACCACCCCGAAGAAGATGAGGCTGCGCTCGCCGAGGTAGTCGGAGAAGTCCACCGACACCGCCGTGCGACCGGTGATCGACACCTCGAGGTC
>DASTYO010000088.1:0-21011 GCA_035764875.1 Acidimicrobiales bacterium
TGGCGCGTCCCGAGTTCCTGCAGGGCGCTGAGGGTTGCAGCGGGAAGCCGGTTCGGATCTGTGAGCAGGATGGGAAACGGGCCAGGGTTCGCCAGGAACGCGGCTGCGAGGCCGTCGGGGAAGTCGTCGCCCCGTGCGAGCACCACATCGGAGCCGTTCGGCCAACCGTCAAGCGCCACGGCGGCCGCTGTCGAGTACCGATCGGCACCAGCAATCCGTTCGACAGACACGGTCTCCGCAGCCAGCGCGGGGACCGTGGTCGCGGTCGAAGCGAGCAGTACGGCACACAGGGTCGCGGTAAGGAACTTCACGATTGTCTTCCGCCTTCGGCCTCGTCGGACCGTCGTCGTTCAGGCGCCCACCACCCTCCTCGAACCCCTCCACAGGGACCAAGGAAAGGGGAACGATACTGGCGGCCAGCCTGCACTCCTCGGCTTGTCGCCCGCACCGAAGGGCCGATCCTCGCGGCGCGCACTGACGGATATCGCGAGACCTCGCCGTTCTGTCGCCCGGCTCTCGGGCTCCCAGATCGAGCGGGCGATTCCTGGGACAGCCACGATGTCGCTGTCGCGCGACATCCGCGCGACAAGGAACGGTGAATCGCGCGTTCCGGCGGTCGACGGCGGTCTACGAAAACCGCCACTGACCTGCGCAAACGCTCCATCGGCCCTGCTCAGCGCCGAGCGCCGGATCACCTGAAAAGCGGTAGGTCACCGGATCGACGCCGGTCCCGACCACCATCGACGAGCCCAGGTCAGCGACCCTCCCGGTCGCTGGCCTGGTCTCGTTCTCGGCCCGAGTCCGCCTCACCGGCCGGCTGGCCGCGGCACCCGGGCGTCGACGATCGTCAGCCGCTGAGGACCTTCGCCTCTACCGCGCGCCGTCTGGTGGTGGGTCGATGGGATCGCGATCCGGGTGTGGCCTTCGGTCTCACGAGCGATCGACAGGGGGGTTCGATGAAGCGCGTCGTGGTCGAGCGGTTCGGCGGTCCCGAGGTCCTGGAGGTCGTGGAGGACGACGATCCCCAGCCGGCACCCGGCGAGGTCCGCGTGCAGGTCTTGGCCGCCGGAGTGTCCTTCACCGATTCGCAGCTGCGAGCCGGCACGTACCTCGGGGTCCCCAAGCCGCCGTTCACGCCCGGATACGAGCTCGTCGGCGTCGTCGACGCGCTGGGCCCGGGGTGCTCCAGGCTGCGTGAGGGCGACCGTGTCGCGGCGTTGACGGTGTGGGGTGCCTACGCGGAGCGGGTGTGCCTCCCCGAAGCGGACGCCGTCGAGGTGCCCCCGGACCTCGATCCCGCTGAGGTCGTCAGCCTGGTGCTGACGTACGTCACCGCGTACCAGGTGCTGCACCGCATGGCGATGGTGAAGAGCGGTGAGACCGTGCTGGTGCACGGTGCTGCCGGCCGCGTCGGCACGGCGATCCTCGAGCTCGGCGCCATGGAGGGACTGCGTCTCTACGGGACCGCGTCGCCCGGTGACCGTGCCGCGGTCGAGCGGCTGGGTGCGGTGGCGATCGACTACCAGAACGAGGACTTCCTCGCCCGCGTGCGCGCGCTCCCCGGCACGGGGGCGGACGTCGTGCTCGACGGGCTCGGCGGCCCACTGTCTCTCCGTTCCTTCCGGGCGCTGCGCCCGGGAGGACGGCTCGTCGTGTTCGGCGCCTACTCCACCCTGGTCGACGGGCGCAGGAGCTGGCGGAGGTGGCTCGAGTGGTACGCCTCGATCGGCGCCCTCTGGCTGTGGGACCTGCTGTCCCCCCGTCGCCGCGTGCTGGCCTATCGCATCCAGAGGCTGCGGGGCCGCCACCAGGCGCTTCCCGTCGGCGTCGGCCGGCGAGCGCGGCCGGTCGGCGGAGGTCCGCGGTACCCGGAGTGGTTCCGAGACGACCTCGGCGAGCTCATCGAGCTCCTCCGCGCCGACAAGATCCATCCGGTCGTCACCGAGCGACTGCCGCTCGCCGACGCCCGTCGCGCCCACGAGCTGCTGCCGCACACCGCTGCGGTGGGAAAGCTCGTGCTCGTGCCCTGACCGGACGGCACCGGCGCTGAGCCTCAACACGATCGTTCGGCCAATAACATCGGCTGGGACGAGGAGGACGGATGTCGACGGAGGACGAGCCGCCAGCGGACGGCCGGCGGATCAGGGGTGACCGGACCCGCCGGGAGATCACCGAACGAGCGGCCGAGATGGCCTCGGTGACCGGGCTGTCGGGCGTGAGCCTGCACCACCTCGCCCGAGATCTCGGGATCAGCAAGAGCGGGGTGGCTGCCGCCTTCGGGTCCAAGCAGGACCTCGAGGTCGCGACGGTGGCGACGGCGATCGAGATCTTCGTGGAGCACGTGGTCGCGCCGGCGATGTCGAGGCGCGCCGGCCGGCCCCGCCTCCGAGCCCTGATCGACTCCTGGTTCGCCTACATCGACGAGCGCGTGTTCCCGGGCGGCTGCTTCATGGCCGCCGTGCTCCCGGAGTACGACACGCAGCCGGGTCCGGTCCGCGACGCCCTGCACCAGGGGCGGACGGCCTGGATGGAGCTCCTCGCCGAGCAGGTCGCCGCCATGCAGGAGCAGGGCCAGCTGGGCACCGAGCTGTCGGCGGAGGCGGTCGCGTTCGAGATCGACGCCGTCCTCGCCGCCGCCAACCTCGACCGGAACCTCTCGGACGGCACGTCTGCGCTCACACAGGCCCGCCGGGTCCTGAAGGTCCGCCTCGGCCTCTGACGGCGGGCGAGGCGGACGTCACCTGTACGTACGATCGTCCACATAGTACGGTCGCCTCCCGGGCCAGGTCCCCCCGGCCCCGTCGAAGGAGGTGGTCCCCATGGCCACGGCAACGCACACGACGCTCGAGCGGCTCGCCGACACCCACGAGGTCGTCGACGCGCTGTACCGCTTCGCCGCTGGACAGGACTCGAAGGACGACGCACTGTTCCGCTCGGCCTTCACCGGCGACGCGGTGCTGGACTTCACCCAGCCGGCGGCACGGTTCGACGTCGACCTGCCCCCGATGGTCGGGCTGGAGGAGATCGCCGGGATCCTCCGCACGCTCGAGCCGCTCCGGACGACGCACACCGTGACGAACCCGCGGGTGGACATCGACGGCGACACGGCGACGCTCCGTGCCCTCGTCGAGGCGCAGCACGTCCGCGACGAGCGCCCTGACGAGCACCTGCTGCTGAAGAACACCTACGAGCTCCGCCTCGTGCGGGACCTCGACCGGTGGCGGATCCAGCAGATGGTGATCCGGAACGTCTGGCACACGGGAGACCCGGCGGTCCTCTTCGGCGGCTCGTGACCGCCTGACCCGCTCACACCGGGCGGGCGCGCGGGTACCGCCCGCTGGCGCGCTGGGGACGGTTCGGGGAACCGAGCAGGAGTCGGCGGGCGGATGGCGAAGAACCAGCGGAGCCGGCGGCGGGGATCGCCGGCTGGTCCCCTCAGCCGCCACGCGGAGTCGTTGCCATGCCGCCCCAACCCCTGGTCGAGCGCGCCCTCGCGGCGGCCATCGTGGTCCTGCTCACGGTCGCGGGCGTGGTGGCGCTGGCCGGCGGCCGGGGAGGTGAGCTGGCGCTGGGCGTCGAGCGGGCGGCCGCCGCAGCCCCGGCGGTGCCGGCCGTCCCCGTCGACGAGGTCCCCCGCCGCAGCACCCGCGGCGGCGCCGCTCGCGCCGATGTGCTCGCCAGCACGGTGACGGCCCCGACGCCGGCGCCCGATGTCGCGCCGACGACCACGGTGCTGGCGAGCGCCCCGGTGGTGACCGCGGCCCCGACGACGCAGCCGGCGCCGACCACCACGCCGGCGCCCGCGCCGACCTCCCCGCCGGCCACCAGCGCCCCGCCGCCCGCCACGAGCCCGCCCGCCACCACCGCCGCCACCACGCCGGCGGGCACCACCCGGGACGGCGCGTGCGAGTCGTCGATGCTCGGGTGGATGAACGAGGCCCGCTCGCAGGTCGGCCGGGCGCCCCTCGCCGAGGACGAGGCCATCCAGCACGTGTCGCTCGACTGGAGCAGCCACATGGCGAGCACCGGCGAGCTGGCCCACAACCCCCGGTTCAGCGACCAGATCTTCGCGGTCCGGGCCGAGGCGACCACGGCGGGCGAGGTCGTCGGCTGGTCGAGCGAGTCGGCCCGGGCGGTCTTCGACGAGTTCATGCGCTCGTCGCTGCACCGGGACACCATCCGCCAGCCCGCCTTCCGCCACGCCACCGTCGGCTGCGTGCGAGACGCCGGCGGGCGGCTCTGGGTGACGGCTGACTTCTGGGGCTGACGTCCGGGCGCAGCCGACAGGAGGCCAGGAGCCGGGCAGCGAAAGGAACGCCGGGCCGCGCCGTTCTGCGCCGACGCCGGGCGCAGACGCAGCGACGAGGAGGGCGCGATGACCTTCAACTCGATCGAGTACTTCGTGTTCCTTCCCCTCGTGCTGGCGCTGTACTGGTCGCTCCCCCACCGCGGCCGCATCTGGCTGCTGTTCGTCGCGTCGTACGTCTTCTACGGATGGTGGGACCCGCGCTTCTTGCTGCTCATCGCAGCCTCGACCGTCATCGACCAGGCCGTCGCCCGCCGGATCCACGGCACGGAGGACGAGCGTCGGCGGCGCCGGCTGCTGTGCGCCAGCCTCGTGGCGAACCTCGGCATCCTCGGTGCGTTCAAGTACGCCGGCTTCTTCGTCGACTCGGCGAACCAGGCGTTCGAACGGCTGGGCCTCGGCGCCCTGTCCGAGCGCAGCCTGGCCATCGTCCTGCCCGTCGGCATCAGCTTCTACACGTTCCAGACGATGAGCTACACGATCGACGTGTACCGGCGGCGCATGGCGCCGGCCGACGACCTGCTGACGTTCGCGGTGTACGTGTCGTTCTTCCCCCAGCTCGTCGCCGGGCCCATCGAGCGGGCCACCCACCTGCTGCCCCAGTTCGAGCGACCGGCGCCGCGCCCGACCGCCGCCGACGTGCGCAGCGGCGGGGTGCTGATCCTGCAGGGGATCTTCAAGAAGGTCGTCATCGCCGACGCCCTCGCGCCCACCGTCGAGGCGGCCTTCGGCCGGCCCGGACAGGCCGGTGCCATCACCCTGCTCGTGGGCGTGTACGCGTTCGCCCTGCAGATCTACGGCGACTTCTCCGGCTACACCGACGTGGCGCGTGGCTCCTCCCGGCTGCTCGGCATCGAGCTGATGCGCAACTTCGAGCAGCCGTACCTCTCGCGGCGCATCACCGAGTTCTGGCGCCGGTGGCACATCTCGCTGTCGACGTGGCTGCGCGACTACCTGTACGTGCCGCTCGGCGGCAACCGCGGCGGCACGTGGCGCACGGCCCGCAACCTCATGCTCACCATGTTGCTCGGCGGCCTCTGGCACGGCGCCGCGTGGACCTTCGTCGCGTGGGGCGCCATCCACGGCCTGCTCCTCGCCGTCGAGCGGCCCTTCCGGCAGCGTCCCTCCGCCGATCCCGACCGCCCGTTCGCGTGGCGAGACCTCCCCGCCATCATCGGCACGTTCCACCTCGTGTGCCTGGCGTGGGTGTTCTTCCGGGCGACCAGCTTCGCCAACGCGTGGGACGTGCTCGCCGGCATCGCGACCTTCCGGGGCGGTCCCGTCGACACGGGCGCGCTCGCGCTGCTCGCCCTCACCGGTGCCGCCGTGATCGCCATGGACCTCGCCCAGCGCCGGACCGGTGACCACGCCGTGGTGCTCCGGCTGCCGGCCGTCCCCCGAGGCGTCGTCTACGGGACCGCGGCGGTCGCGGTGTTCGTCTTCTCGGGCGGCACGCCCGTGCCGTTCCTCTACTTCCAGTTCTGACCGGCGCCGTCAGTAGCCCCAGACGGCGCGCAGGTCACGGCCGAGGAACTGCTCGAGGGCCCGGTTGTGCGGCGCGAAGTAGGCGCGCAACCGCTCGCGGGTGGCGGCGTCGATGGGCGAGTACTCGCGGAACACGGCCACCCGATCCCACAGCCAGCGCCCCACCGCCGGCGGCACGACCTTGCCGAGCCGCACGGCGACCATCGCCTGGTAGAGGCGGGGGCGCACGATCTCGAAGTGCGTGTTGTAGCGCTCGCCCAGGTCGTCGGGCCGGAACGTCGGGTCGATGCCGAGGTGGCGGCACACGGCTGCGTAGCTCTCGTGCGGGCGGGTGACGAAGTCCTCGAACAGCACCACGTGGAGCGCGTCCTCGCCGAACACGTCGACCCACCGACGGATCTGCTCGAGGTACCGGCCGCGGCCGACGTAGCCCCAGCCCTCGTCGCCGCCGAGCTCCTCGTCGAGCACCTCGTCGAGGCTGCGGTGCTCCACGCCCTCCCGCCGCCGGTGCTGGTAGTGCGAGTAGGTGCGGTGGACCGGGTCGCGCAGCTGCACGATCAGGCGGGCGCCGGTGCCGACCGTCGCGGTGAGCCGGTCGAGCACCTCCGGCACGTAGAGGTAGGCGGGGGTGGCGTCGCCGACCGCTCGCTCGCCGGCGGCCTCGGCGAACCAGTCCTCGTACCAGTCACGGCCCTCGGCCCACCGCGCGTCGATGTTGAAGTACGCCACCTCCTTGATGTCGGGGATGAAGACATCGGGGTGGGCGCGCAGGTGGTTGGCCAGCGAGGTCGTGGCGCACTTGGCCGCGCCGAGGATGAAGAAGTTCGGCAGCGTCACCAGGTCACCGCAGCAGTGGTCATCGCGCCGGAAAGGTACCCGGAAGCCGCGAACCGGACCGCACCTGCGGCGGGACGGCGCTGCGCAGCCGCCTCGCCCGCACCCGGCCGACCGCCGCGCCCGCGGTCATGGCCAGGGCGCGGGCTGCCGGCTCCTCCCAGCGGCGGGCGAGGTGGCGTGCCGCCGCTGCGGCCCCGTCGTCCCACAGCCGCGAGCGCAGCAGCCGGCGTGCCGCGACCGGGTCGAGCGACCGCGCCATCGCGGCGACGGCCCCGGCGCCGACGCCGTAGCCGTAGAAGAGGCGCAGGGTGCCGGCCCGGCCCCGCAGGTCGTGGTGCTCGACCACGGCCGAGGGCGAGAAGGCCGCCTCCCACCCGGCCCACAGCAACCGCAGCACCAGCTCGTGGTCCTCCCCGGCCGGTACCTCGGCTCCCGGGCCCAGCCGCTCGTCGAACCCGCCGACGGCCTCGAACGCCGATCGCCGCACCGCCAACGAGGCCCCACTGCCGATGTGCGCGGGATCGGCGGGCCAGCGCCACCGGCGAGCGCCCCGGTCGACCACGTCGGCGGCCGAACCGGCGCCGGCACCCGAGACCGGGCCCACCGCCACGCCCACCACGGGGTCGGCGAAGGCTGCGGCGAAGCCGTCCGCCCAGCCCGGCTGAGGTCGGCAGTCGTCGTCGGTGAACGCGAGCACGTCGCCCCGCGCCCGGGTCGCCCCGTGGTTCCGTGCCCGCGACGCCCCCGGCACCGGCACCCGCTCGTAGGCGACGCCGGCGTCGACCGCGACCCGCCGCGTGGCGTCGCCCGCCGACGCGGAGTCGACGACCACCACCTCGTCGTCCGGTCCGACCGCGCCCGCGAGGGCCTGCAGCGCGCCGGCGAGCTGGGCCGGCCGGTCCCTCGTGGCCACGACCACGGTGACCGAGCAGCGGCCCGACGGCGGCATCGGAGGATCGGCGGCCACCAGCGGAGAATACGAGCGTGATGGGCGGCGCCGCCGAGCTCCGGACCCGCCCCCGGCTCCCATGTCCGACGCGCCCCCACCGCTCCCGCCGACGTTCGGCGTCCGGCCCCTCCCCGGCACCGGGCTCGAGCGCGGGCGGCTCACGGGCGGGGTGCCCCACCGGCGCGTGGACCTCGCCCCTGCCGTGGTGGCGGTGGTCGAGGCGCTGCTCGCCGGTGCCTCCATCGCCGACACGGCGGCGGCGACCGGCCGCTCCAGCGAGCACGTGGGCGCCGTCGCCCGGCGGCTCGTCGACATCGGCGCGGCCGGTCCTCGCCCGCCCGTGGCGGCGTGCCCCGGCACGCCCGCCGTCGGCGAGGTCGCCGCGGTCATCCCCGCCCGCGACGCGGAGGCCACGATCGAAGCGGCCCTCGACGGCCTCGCAGGCGTCGGCGAGGTCGTGGTCGTCGACGACGGCTCCACCGACCGCACGTCCTCCGTCGCCCGAGCGGCGGGCGCGCAGGTCATCCGCACCGAGGTGCCCGCCGGGCCGGCGGCGGCCCGCAACGCCGGCATCCGGGCGTGCACGGCCGAGCTGGTGGTCGTGCTCGACAGCGACGCGCGACCCGTGCCGGGCTGGCTCGACGCGCTCGTGCCCCACCTCGCCGACCCGGCGACCGGCGGCGTGGCCCCCCGGGTGGTGGCGGTCGACGACGGCACCGCCCTCGGCCGCTACGAGGCGGCGGCCGGGCCGCTCGACCTCGGGGACCGCGCCGCGGCGGTCCGACCCGACGGCGCCGTCACCTTCGTCTCCACCACCGCGCTCGTGCTCCGGCGCGAGCTCTGGGAGCGCCTGGGCGGGTTCGACGAGGCGCTGCGCTTCGGGGAGGACCTCGACTTCGCGTGGCGGGCGGCGGCGGTGCAGCCGCTGGTGTACGAGCCGGCCGCCACCGTCCACCACCCCCACCGGGCCACCCTGCGCGCCCACGTGGCGAACCGCATGGGCTACGGGTCGGCGTCCGGGCCGCTCAGCCGACGCCACCCGGGCCACCCGCGTGCGGCCGTGGCGCCACCGCTGCTCACGGCCGCCGCCGTCGCGGGCGTCGCCGGGCTGCCCCGGGTCGCCGGGGCGCTCGGCGCCGCGGCGATCGGGGACACCGCCCGCCGGCTGTCCGGGCTCGGCCAGGCGCCGGACGCCGTCGCCCGGGAGACCGCAGCCGCCACCGTGCGCGCCGGGCGGGGCCTCGCCGCCGCGGTCTCCCGACCGTGGCTCCCCCTGGCGCTGGCGGTCGCCGCTGCCCGCCCCGGCGCCCGTCCCGCCGTCGCTGCGGCGGTGCTGGCGCGCCTCGCCCTCGGCCGCGAGCGGCCGCCCGCGGGCACCTCGCCGGTCGAGTGGGCGGCGCTGCGCCTCCTGGACGATCTGGCCTCGAGTGCAGGTGTCCTCCGCGGCTGCATCGAAGCCTGCACCGTGGCCCCCCTGATGACGCGCCCGCCGACGGGTCCGGCGCGCACCACGACGGTCCTCGGCACGGAGCTGGCGCTGCCGTGAGCGGCCCCGCGGCGGACGTCGCCGTCATCATCCCGGCGTACCGCAGCGCCGCGGTGCTCGACACCACGTTGGCGTCCGTGGCCGGCCAGACCGTGCCGCCCGCCGAGGTGGTGGTGTCCGACGACTGCTCGGGGGACGGCACCGCCGACGTCGCTCGACGCTGGGCCGACCGGCTGCCGCTCCGCGTCGTGGTCCTCGACGAGAACCGGGGACCGGCCGGCGCCCGCCGGGTCGCCATCGAGCACAGCACGGCCCCGAGGCTGGCGCTGCTCGACGCCGACGACGTGTGGCTCCCGGACCACCTCGAGACGATGGTCGCCGCCCACGACCGGCTCGGGGGCCTGATCACCGCCGACCCGATCCGCTGGATCCCCGGGCACGGGCTCGCCGCGGGCGGGGTGCAGGCCACCCTCCCCGTCCCGCCGCCGGATGAGCAGCGCGCCGCGATCCTGCGCCACAACTTCGTCTTCGTCGGCAGCCTGTTCTCCCGGGCCGACCACGACGCGGCCGGCGGCTTCCGCGACCGGTTCCGGGGCCCCGAGGACTGGGACCTGTGGATCCGGATGGTCCGGCGGGGGACCGTGGTCCACCGGGCCGACCACCCCACCGTGCTGTACCGGCTCGGGGCCGGCAGCGTCTCGGCCGACACCCGGATGGTGGCCCAGGAGCGGGCGGTGGTGCTCGCGGCCATCGCCGAGTCCGAACGGGACGACGACCGTGCCGTGCTGGCCACCACGCTGCGCCACGTCGACGCGAAGGCTGCGCTCCACGACAGCTACGAGCTGGCCAGGCAGGGGCGCTCGTGGGCGGCCCGCCGCCGGGCGGTGCCCGGGCTGCGGGGTCCGGGCCGCATCCCGAGCCGGGCCGCCGCCCTGCTGGCCGCGCCCGCCCTCGCCGCCCGCGCCCGCGACGCGCGGGTGCACCGGCCGAGATGGTGGTTGCGGGTGTGAGCACCGCGGTGGACACCCGCCCCCGGGTCGTCGTCGACGCCGACGTGCTCGGCCGCGCCCGCACCGGGGACGAGACGTACTGGCGGGGCCTGCTCCGCGGCCTGGTCGACACCGGATCGACCGAGCGCTTCGACCTGCGGGCGGCCACCCGGCACCCGCAGCTCGTGCCGGCGGGCATCGGGGCGCTCCACGCCCCCGCCCGGGGGCAGGCCGACCGCCTCGTGCGCCGCCTCCCCGCGCTGCTCGCCGCCGGCGCCGCCGACCTGTTCCACGGCAACTACTTCCTGCCGAGGGGGTGGCACGGCCCGGCCGTGGTCACCGTGCACGACATCTCCTTCGCCCGCACGCGCCGGTTCATGCCGGCCCACGACCTCGTCGCCTTCCGGGCCCTGGTGCCGCGGGCGATGCAGCGCGCCGACCGGGTGCTCACCGTGACCTCGTGGGCGCGCGACGACATCCTCGACCGCTACGACCTCGATCCCGCGAAGGTGGTGGTGACGCCCAACGCCATCGAGGACGACCTCACGCCGCACGGTCCGGCGGCCTCCCGGCCCCCGTACCTGCTCCTGGTGGGCGGCCTGCAGCGCCGCAAGGACCCGGTCACCGCGGTCCGGGCGCTGCCCCACGTCGATGCCGACCTCGACCTCGTGGTCGTGGGCCGCGACGGCGGCCAGCGAGGCGCCGTCACCCGCGCCGCGCAGGACCTCGGCCTGGCGCGGCGCGTGCACCTGCTCGACCACGTCGACCGCGACGAGCTCGTCCGCCTGTACCGCGGGGCGGCGGCCCTGGTGTTCCCGTCGCACTACGAGGGCTTCGGCCTGCCGGTCCTCGAGGCCATGGCGTGCGGCACGCCCGTGGTGGCGGCCGCGACCACCTCGATCCCGGAGGTCGCCGGCGGGGCCGCCGTGCTCGTCCCGCCGGGCGATCCGGAGGCGCTGGGCGACGGTGTGAACCGGGCCCTGGCCGACGTCGACGCGCTCGTCGACGCAGGCCTCCGGCGGGCGGCCGGCTTCCGGTGGACGACCACCGCGCAGCGGACCGCCGCCGTCTACGCCGAGGTGCTCGGGGGATGAGCGACGCGGCCGGACCCCGCCCGGTGCGCGACCGGGTCGACGCGGTCGTGGTCACCCACGGCCCCGACCCCGACCTGCCGTCGTGCCTCGCGGCGCTCCAGCCCCAGGTGCGTCGCATCGTCGTCGTCGCCAACCTCCCGGGCTCACCCGAGGTCGCGCCGACGGGCGGGCTCCTGCTGGTGAACGACCGGCCGGCCGGCTTCGCCGCCAACGTGAACCGCGGCGTCGCCCGCACCGACGCCGAGTACGTCGTGGTGGCCAACCCCGACGCCGTCGCCGCGCCCGACGCGGTCGAGCGGCTCGTCCGGTTCGCCGACAGCCGGCCGGCCGGGGGTGTGTTCGGCCCGGAGCTGCGCTACCCGGACGGCACCTGGCAGCCGTCGCGGCGGGCCTTCCCCACCGTCCTCGGCACCGCCGTGCGCCGCACGCCCCTGCGGCTGCTGGTCGACCCGGTCACCCACCAGCGCGGCCACTACCTCCTCGACGAGCAGCCCACCGACCCGACGCCGGCCGACTGGCTGCTCGGCGGGTTCCTGCTGCTGCGGCGGCGGGCCTTCGACGAGCTCGGCGGCCTCGACGAGGCCTACCGCCTGTACGGCGAGGACATCGACCTCGGCTACCGGGCCGCGAAGGCGGGGTGGGAGCGGTGGCTCGTGCCCCGGGCCACGGTCGTGCACCGGTACCACGCCGTGATCGACCAGCGCTTCCTGACCCGCCGCACCTGGTGGCACCTCCGCGGCATGGCCCACTTCGTCCGTCGCCACCCCGAACGACTGCGAGCGCTCCGATGACCCGAACCCGCCTCGTGGCGGTCGCCGCCACGGTCCTGGTCCTGCTCCAGGCGCTGGTGCTGGCCCTCCCCGCCCGCGCCGCCGACGAGGGCCTGACCCGGCTCCGCCTCACCCTCACCACCACCTCCGACTGGGCCACCGCGTCGCTCGGCGACCTCCGCGTCCGCGCCCAGCAGGTCGTGGCCGCTCCGCACGGGAAGCTCTACTCGGGGGCGCAGGAGTGGACCCTCGTGCCGTCGAGCGGCGAGCCCGCCGCGGCCGTCGTCGATCTCGTCGTGGAGGTGGCGAGCGACCGCGACCCCCGCCTCGTGCTCCGCAAGGGCATGGTGGGCACCGCCACCGTCGACCTCGAGGTGCGCAACGCGGCCGACGGCGGCGTCCCTGCCGTCCACGCCCACCTCGACACCAACCACCCGGACGTCAACCGGCTGGAGCAGCCGATCGACGCGGCGGCGCTGGACCCCGGTGGGCTCGCGGTCCACCCGGTCGACCCGCGCCGGCTGACGCTCGCGTTCTACTACCCGTGGTTCGGCGCCGACGCGCCCCGCGACCTGCGCATCGGGCCCGACGACCCGGTGGCCCCGTACGCCACCGACGATCCCGCGGCCGTGTCGGCCATGGTCGACCAGGCGGCGGGCGCCGGGGTCGACGGGTTCGTCGTCTCGTGGGAGGGCGCACGGCACGCCGGCCCGGTCGACCTGCTCGTCGATGCGGTGGCGGCGCGGCCCGGGTTCACCCTGGCCCCGGTGCTCGAGCTGCGGGCGCTGTCGACCCGCGGCCTCCTGGGCGGCAGCACGTTCGACCCGTCCGTGGCCGCCGCGGCGACGCGCGACTTCCTCGCGCGCGTGCCCGCCGCCTCCCGCCTCGAGGTGGACGGCCGGCCCGTGCTCTTCGCGTTCGGCATGTGGGACCTGTCGGTCGAGCAGTGGGCTGCCTACCGCGCCCAGCTGGCGGACCTCGCCCCCTTCGTCGTCGGCGACCGCTGGGACCCCCGCTACGCCCTGGACGGCCTCTACGAGTACGACCCGAACCCCTACAGCGCCGACGAGCTCGGCGCCCGCACCGCCCGCGCCGTCGAGCTCGCCCGCCTCCGCCCGCTCGTCGACCCGAGCACCCCGCCCCGGCTGTGGGCGGCCACCGTCAGCCCCGGCTACGACACCACGGCGTCGCAGCCGCTGTGGAAGGCCCGCCGCACCTCCCGGGCCGGCGGCTGGCGCTACGACATGACGTGGCAGGTGGCGCTGCGGGAGCCCCCCGACTGGGTGCTCATCACCTCCTGGAACGAGTGGTACGAGCAGACCCACGTCGTCCCCGGCACCCGCACCGGCACCCAGGCGCTGGAGCAGACCGGCCGGTGGACCGAGCGGTTCCGCACCACCGCCTCCGCCGGCACCTGAGCCGTGCACGACCACCAACTCCACCAGCACCACCTCGCACGAACCATGGAGCGCCCCGCGATGACCTCGACCCGACCGACCCTCGCCGACCGGACCAGAGCCGTGGTCGAGCGGTTCTCCTTCCGGAACCTGACGTTCGCGGTCGGGATCGCCGCGCTCCTCGCCGCGATGGCCGCCGTGGTCTCGCTGCGGGCCCCGGAGCGGTACGAGAGCACGGCCGTCCTCGTGATCGACAACCCCCGGGCGCTCGCCGTCGCCGGGAACGACGGCACGGTGAACAAGCTCGACCGGCTCCGGGGCAAGTACGCCACGCTGGCCAGCACCGAGGCCATCGCCGGCCCGGTGGCGGAGGGGCTCGGGGTGCCGGCGAGGGCGATCATCGGTTCCACCGAGGTCTTCGCCGCGCCCTCGACGCTCGCCCTCGTGGTGCGGGCGCGCGGAGGCGAGCGCGAGGTCGCCGTGACGCGGGCGCAGGCGATGGCCGAGGGCATCGTCCGGTACGTCGAGGCCGAGCACGAGGAGAACGACGTGCCCGCCGAGCACCGGTTCGTGTTCGAGGTCGTCCAGCCCGCGGCGTTCGCCGTCCAGACGTCTCCGTCGTCGGAGCGGGCGCAGGAGGCGGCCGGGCTCACGTTCGTGGTCGCCCTGGTGGCGGCGTACGTGGTGCTGCAGATGGTGCGGGCACCCGTCGTCGTGCCGGCCGTGGTGCCGGCGGACGCCGACGATCGATGAGGCGCTGATCCCGTGCCGGCGATCCTCGTGTGGTCGCTCCTCGGCGCGGGCTCCCTCGTCGCGCTCGCCGCCCGGCCCCGGGGCTCGGTTGCGGTGCTGGCCGTGACCTGGCTGCTCGTCCCCGGCGCGGCCCGGATCCCGGGCGCCGGCGACGGGCACCTGTTCCTCCACCGCATCCTCGTCGCCGCCGTGCTGGCCGGCCTGGTGCGCGCCGTGGTGCTCCGTCGCATCGACCGGCGGGTGTTCGCGGTGCGCGGGGTCCACGTGGCCTTCGGCGCCTACCTCCTCGTGGCGCTGATCGCCGGTGTCGTCCTCGCCCGCCCCGGCCTCGACGCCACCCTGAACACCAACGCCTTCCTCGAGCTCACGGAGCAGGCCGTGTTCTTCGTGGCGGCCCTCGCCGCCTTCCGCGCCGCGGGCGCCCGGACCTCGGCCACGATCGTCGCGGGCGTGGCCGGCGCCGGCGCCGCCATCGGCGTCATCGAGCACCTCACCGGCTGGTCCTTCTCGCAGTGGGTGACCCGCGACCTCGCCGACCCGTCCGGGCTCATGTCGCTCGACCTCGCCGTGCGCGGCGAGCACGACCGCATCCGGGTCGCCGCCACCTTCGCGCTGGAGTACGGCTGGGTCGTCGCCCTCCTCGTCCCCGTGGCCGCGGCCGCTGCGCTGGGCACCCGGGGCCGGGCCCGCCTCGCGTGGCTGGCTCCGGCCGCCATGGTGCCGGCCATGACCTGGACGTGGTCGCGCTCGGCGTACGCCGGGCTGGCCGTCGGCCTGCTGGTGCTCGGCCTCGGGCTCGTGATCGACCGCCCGCAGCAGGCGCTTCCGCTGGGGGTGATCGGCCTCGTGCTCGCCACCGTCCTGCTGCAAGGACCCCTCCGCGAGGCCCTCGACGTCGGGGTGACCGGCGAGGACCAGGACGTGCGCCTCGACCGCCTGCCGGACGTGCTCGGCCTGGTGTCCGACCGACCCCTCCTCGGCACCGGCCTGGGCGGCCTGCTGGACCAGCGCATCACCGTGGTCGACATCGGCTGGGTGAACACCTACGCCACCATCGGCGTGATCGGCGTCATCGCCCTCGCCGCGGTCCTGCTCAGCGCGTCGCACGCCGGCAGCCGCTTCGTGCTCGCCCCGCCGTCGCGGGTGCGCACGATCGCCGCCGGCGCCACGGGTGCGGTCGTGGCCGCCCCCCTCGGGTTCGCGTCCTACGACCTCGGCACCCTGCGCATGTCCACCGAGACCGTGTGGGCCATGGCCGCGCTGGCGCTCGTCGCGAACGAGCAGCTCGGGCTGCTCCCGGTCCCGGCCGTGCGTCGGGGCTACAACGTGCCGGTGCCCGCCGCCCTGCTCGGCGCCCTCGGCGTCGTGGGCGGCTTCGCCCTGGCGCTGGCCACGCCGCACCGCACCTCGCTCGATCTCGTCTACGCCGTGGAGGACCCGGCCGTCGCCGCCGAGGCCCCCACCGACCAGGGCTACACCATCAAGGTGCTGAGCCAGACGGCGTGCGTCGTCGTGGACGACATGGCCCTCGACGCCACGGTGCGCTGCCAGGACCTCGACCAGGTCGCCGGCGGCACCGGGACGGTGCGCATCGAGGCCACCGACGCCGCCGCGGTCGAGGAGGCGGGGATCGCGGTGGCCGAGCGGCTCCGAGACGTGTTCCCGGCGGCCACCGTGGCCGTGAGCGAGCGGGGCGGGGGCCGGCCGACGTGGGCCGCCACCGCCCCGGTGTGGATGGCCGCCGCCGGATTCGCGCTCGGCGCCACCGCGCCCGACCGGAACCGTCGCCCGCCGCAGCGGGTGCTCCGCCCGGGCGCGGCGTCGGGGCCCCCGCTCACGGCAGGTGGAGGTGCCCGTCCCGCACGGCCACCCGCCGACCGGACGCCCATCCCTGCAGCGCCGCGGCGGCCCACGCCACCCGGCTGACGACGCCGAAGGCGTACCGGCCCCGCAGGTCGTGGGCGACGTCGCCCACGAGCCGGCGGGCCTCGTACTGCGCGAGGGCCCGGCCGCGCGCGGGATCGGCCCGCAGCACCTTGGCGAGCCGGACGCCGTAGCCGGAGCCGTAGGCCAGCTCGAGCGCGAGCAGCTCCCGGCGGCTCCGCCACTGGTCGTGGTGGGCGACCGCCTCGGGGGCGTGCCACCCGATGCCCCCGACGAGGAGGCGGTCGAACAGGTCGATGTCCTCCGCCGAGCGGAAGCGGGCGCCGGCGCCGAGGAGCTCGTCGAAGCCGCCGACCGCCTCGAGCGCCGAGCGCCGAACGGCGAGGCTCGCGCTGGCGCCGACGTTGCCGAGCGCCCCACGGTCGATGGGCCCGGCCCGCACGTCGTCGGTGACGGCGACCGGACGATCGCCCGCCGCCGCGCCGGCGAGGGCCTCGCCGCCGACGACGGCACCGGTCACGAAGGCCACCCGCTCGTCGGCGAAGGGCGCGCACAGCGCCGCCGCCCAGCTGGGTGCCACGCGGACGTCGTCGTCGACGAAGCCCACCAGCGAACCGCTCGCGGCGCGCCAGCCGGCGTTGCGCGCCCGGCTCGCCCCCGGCCGCTCGCAGCGCAGCACGGTGGCCCGCCCGTGCGCGGGCGCGGTGGCGCCGGGCCCGCTGGACCCGGAGTCGACCACGACGACCTCGCGCGGCGGCGGGTCGAGCCGCTCGATCGCGTCGAGGCACGCCGCCAGGCGGTCGGGACGGTCGCGCGTGGGCACCACGACGGTGAGGTCGCGGGACGGGTGCAGCCGGCCGGTCACGGCAGGACCGACCGGTAGACGGCGAGGAGCCGGGCGGCGCCGGCCGCCGGCGACCACCGGCGCTCGGCACGGGCGGCCGCCGCGGCGCCGAGCCGGACGAGGGCGGCGCGGTCGGAGAGCAGCGCATCGAGGGTGGCGGCGAGCGCGGCGGGGTCGCCTGGCGGGACGAGCGCGCCGACCTCGTCGTCGACGGTGGCTTCGACGCCCGGCCACCGGCTCGCCACCACGGGCCGTCCGGAGGCGAGCGCCTCGAGCACCGCGAGGGGCTGCGTCTCGGTGCCGAGGGACGGCACCACGACGACCGCCGCCCGGGCGAACTGTCCCGGCACCTCGTCCGGAGGCACCGCGCCGACGAGGACGACGCGCGCCCCGAGGTCCCGTTGGCGCACGCTCGCGTCGAGGGTCGCGCGCTGCGGCCCGTCGCCGACGATGCGCAGGGTGGCGCCGGGGTGGCGGTCGGCGATGCGCTGCCAGGCATCCAGCAGGACGTGGGCACCCTTGTGCTCGGCGAGCACGCCGGCGAACACGACGTCGGTGCCCGGCGGCCCGTGCGGCGTGGCGGGCGTGATGCCCTCGACGTGGTGGACGTCGCGGAAGCCGTCCGCCCGCAGCCGCTCGACGAGGACGGGGTTGGGCGCGGTGACGGCGTCGGCGTGCCGGCGCAGGCGGTGCCGGGCGACGCGGTCCTTCAGCGAGCGCAGGGCCGGGACGGGCGCGAGCGCGGCGCGCCCCTGGTCGATGCCGAACCGCTCCCCCACGAGGCGCGGGTCGTGGACCGTGAGCACGCTGGGCCGGCCGATGCCCACCACGGACGTCGACAGCTCGTTGAGGACGTTGTGGTAGTGGACGACGTCGGCGGCGAGGTCGTCGGCGTCGCGGGCGACCCGGCGGCGGGCGGCCGGATCCCAGAGGTCCAGGGCGCGCCGCCAGCCCGTGTGGGAGCCGTCGCCGGTGGCGATCCGCACCTCGCAGCCCGCGGCGCGCAGCGCATCGGCGACCCGGCCCACCTGGACCTCGGCGCCTCCGGTGGGTCCGGGCGGGTAGTCGCTCACCAGCAGGACCCGCAGCGGCCGGGAGCCGACCGGCGGCCCGTCCCGACCCCGCGACGTCTCCGGCATCACAGCAGCAGCCGGCGGTGGCGGATGCTGCCCTCGACCAACGACGCCGCACCGACGGCGTCCGCCAGCGCCAGCTGGGCGAGCCGGACCGGCACCGGTCGGCCACCCCGCTCGCGAGCGAGCGGCAGCGTCTGCACCACCCACGGCGCGGCGGCGAGGGCGAGCCCCGGGCGCCGCCGGGCGACGGCGGCCAGCAGGCCGACCACGCCGGCGTCGAAGGAGGCGGTGCGCCGGGTCAGGAACGCCCGGTGCCAGCACGCCGCCGCCAGCGCCGGCGACGCGCGCACCAGCGCGGGGAACCCCGCCAGGTTGCGCATCTCGCGCACGTGGTCGCCGAAGGTGCCGGGCAGGTAGCGGTGGCGCACCACGGCGTCGGGAGCGAACGCCCGGCGCCCGCCCCCCGCCACCACGGCCGCGCCCAGCAGCGCGTCCTCGCCGAAGGCGCGGCCGCCCGGCCGCGCCGAGATGGTGCTCGATTCGTCGAAGCCGCCGGCCCCGTCGAACGCCGACCGGCGGTACGCGATGTTGCAGGTCTCGAACAGGGCGGTGGGGGCGTCGATGCGGATGGTGCGGTCCCACACCCCGGCCCGCGGTTGCGTGCGGTCGGGCTCGGTGCGCCCCTGCACGATGTCGGCCCCGTCCGCCGAGGAGACCAGGGCCTCCAGCCAGCCGGGCTCGGGCAGGCAGTCGTCGTCGGTGAAGGCGAGGAGGGGGGCCCGGGAGGAGGCGACGGCGGCGTTGCGGGCCGCGGCGGGGCCGCGGTTGGTGGGCAGCCGGCGGGCGGCGATGCGCAGCGTCGAGCCCGACACCAGGCGCTGGAGGACCTCCCAGGTGCCGTCCCGTGAGCCGTTGTCGACGACGACCACCTCGAAGCGGTGGGGCGCAAGGGTCTGGCCAGCCAGACGTTCCACGAGCATGGGAAGGAACCCCGACCGGTCGTACGTCGGCACGTGGACCGCCACCTCGGCCACGCCATCCGCCGCCCACGCACCGCTCGCGCACCAGTCCTGGGCGGAGGGGCCCGAGGAGGACGAAGGGTGTGATCCGGTCACCGGCGAAACTCTAGGGGTGGCCCTCCGCCCGCTCGCCGCTCCGGCGCTCCGCTTCCTCGTCCCCGCCGGCCTCCTGGGCCTCGCCGCAGGCGGGCGCCGCCGCGCCACCCGGCTGGGCGCGCTCGGCTCGCTGGTCGGGCTGTGGTCCGTGGTGTACGCCCGGTACCGCCGGGGCGGCCGCGCGCAGACGGCCCACGAGTACGACCTGCTGCGCACGGCGAGCATGGAGGCGTTCTCGCGCCACTACAACGAGCGGGTCCCCACCATCGAGGAGGAGTTCGACCTCTGGGGCGAGTACCACCAGCACCGGCACGAGATGCGCTACGACCTCGTCGCCGACACCGTGCGCCGGCACCTCCCGGCCGGCGGGCGGGTGCTCGACGTGGGCTGCGGCTCGGCGCTCGTCGCCGACCGCATCGCCGACCTCGACGCCACGTACGTGGGCGTCGACTACGGGGGCCACCACAGCGCGTACGCCGCCAAGCGCCTCGCCGACGCCGGCTACCGGCTGCGCAGCGCCATCGGCCGCTGCGACGGTGAGGCGCTCCCGTTCCCGGACGCCTCCTTCGACGTGGTCGTGATGAGCGAGGTCATCGAGCACCTCATGCGGCCCGAGCGCGCCGTGTGGGAGGTGGCCCGGGTGCTGCGCCCGGGCGGCGTGTTCGTGATGACCACGAACAACGCGTCGGAGCTGCCGCTGCGCTCGCCGCTCACCCACCTGTTCGCCTGGGTCGAGAAGTACCTGGGGGCCCACCGGCCCGGGCTGATCTCGCTCCGCCCGTGGATCTGGCCCGAGCCGGTCGACCCCGACATCGTCTCCACCGGCGACACCGTCTACGTGCCCCACACCCACCACATCTACGCCGAGACGCGCGACCTGTTCCGCGCCGCCGGGCTCGAGACCTTCCACTGGTCGAGCTTCGAGTTCCCGCCGCCGCAGGCGCGGTTCGGCCAGTGGCTCGACTCGCAGGGCGAGCGGGGGCAGCGGGCCGTCGACGTGATCGAGGCCGTGTGCCAGCGCCTCCCGCTGGTCCGCAAGCTCGGCTGCCACATCTTCCTCCACGCCCGGAAGGCCGGCCCCCCGGTTGCCCACGAACCGCCGGACGGGGTGTGGCACGGCCCGTTCTCACCTGGTGCGGTGCCGCCGAGGGCGGCATAGGTGGGCGCCGTCAGCCGGATCCACCGGCTCGTGGTGGCCGCCCGCCGGGCACGGGCCGTGGCCCGCATCCGCCTCGCCGCCCGGCTCGCCGGTGTGCGCCTCGACCTCGACGTCGCACCGTCGGCGACGCTCGGGCGGATCGACGTGCGCTTCGGACCCGGCCGGTCAGCGGTGCTGCACGTCGGCGAGCACACCGTGGTCGACGACGACGTCGAGATCCGCCTCCACGGCGGCACCGTGCGCATCGGCGACTGGTGCGAGGTCCGTCGCGGCGTGCGCCTCATGGTGTCCGGGGCGCTCGATGCCGAGGGCCAGAACCTCCTGTCCTGGGGGATGGTCGTGCACTGCGACGAGGCCGTGACCTTCGCCCGGCAGTCGACCTTCGGCGAGCACGTGACGGTGGCGGACTCCACGCACGAGCACCTGGGGGGAGGGTGGCACCTCGACCACGTGCGCACCGCACCGGTGCACGTCGGCGCCGACACGTGGGTGGGTGCCAAGGCCATCATCACCCCCGGTGTGCGCATCGGCGAGCGCTGCGTCGTGGCCGCCGGGGCCGTGGTCACCCGCGACGTCGCCGACCGCCACGTCGCGCTCGGCGTGCCCGCCCGGTGCCGCCCGCTCGCCGACGTCGTCGCGCCCGCGCGCTGATCGATCAGCGGTGCCAGGAGGGCAGCTCGCGGCCGAGCCGCTGCTCGACGGCGGCCACCGCCGGCTCGTAGTGCTCGAGCAGGCGACGGCGGAGGTGGGGCGGCACGGGCGGCGGGCGGCGGTCGGTGCGGTTCCACCGGTCGAGCGCGTGGGCGAGGCGAGGGGCACGGCGGAACAGGTGGAGCCGGAGCATCCAGTGGCGGAGGTGGAACGAGC
>DASTYO010000089.1:0-52250 GCA_035764875.1 Acidimicrobiales bacterium
ATGGCGCCGCCGAAGCCGCTGCCGATCACCACCACGTCGGCGGTCTCGACCGCCATCAGCCGGATGCCCTCATGCCGGATGCCCGCCTCGGGTCGTGGCCGGGTGCGGGCGGGACAGGCGCCGGCCGTACGAATGCTCGGGGAAGCGCCACAGCCCGTCGGCGTCGGGGGCGGGGAACCCGATGGAGGCGAGGCCCGGGTGCCCCGCCCGCACCGCGGTCGCGGTGGGCAGGTGCCCGGCCGTGTGGAACGCGAGGAACACCAGGGCGCCCACCGCCTCCCACAGCGCCCGGTCGGGATCGCTGCCGTCGAGGAGTCGCACGGCGAGGTCGGTGCGCTGGTCGAAGTCGAGCGACACCCACGGCGCGACGGTGGGGTCGAGGGGGATGCCCTGCTCGACCGCGTAGGCCACCGCCCGGGCCGAGAGCCCGGCGGCGACGCCTGCGATGACCGGTGCCACGCCGGCCGGCGGGAAGTGCAGGAGGTCGACCGCACCGGCCTGCACGGCGCCCGGGCCGTCGGCGGCGCCGGCCACGGCCCGGTCGCCCGGGTGGCGCTTCTCGCCCGGGATCAGCGTGTCGGCGAACGCCTCGAGCGTCGGGTCGACGAGCGCGGCGTCGAGGGGCGGCACCTGCGCCCGGGCCGAAGGCAGCCGGAGCGGCCAGGGGGATGCGGCCGCCGTGGCGGCGACGCCGGTGAGCAGCGCCAGCAGTCGCCGGCGGGTGATGCCGGCCCGGGTGCTCACGGGTCCTTCGGGCCAGAGCGGTCGCCGAGCACGGCGCGCAGCACGAGGGCGGCGGCCACGGTGAGCAGCGCGACGCCGGCGAGCGCGCCGCCGCCGGTGGCGGGGAGCGAGGCAGCGACCGGCTGCGCCCTCGTCGCGGCGGTGGCGACGACTGCAGCCGTCTCGACGTCGTCGCTCGGCGGCGCGTCGGCCGAGCCTGGGCGGCCCCGCCCGCGACCGTCGTCCTGGCGGCGATCAGCCGAGCGATCGGCGGGGGCATCGGCGGGCTCGTCGACATCGTCGGCCGGGCACGACGGGTCGCCGGCGCCGAACGACATCCAGCCTCCGGCCCCGCCGTCGGGGCCGCCGCTGTAGCTGCGCAGCGCCTCGGCCCACTCGGCGCTGAGCGGCTCGATCAGGGCGGCGACCTGGTGGGCGCCGGCCGGCTGCCCGGCGATCTGGAAGTCGCGCAGGATGGCTGCGGCCTGCCCGCTGCCCCGATCCCACCAGTAGCTGCCCGACCAGCTCACCAGCGGCTGCGTGCCGTCGCTCACCTGAACCGACCAGCGGTCCTGCTGCCAGTAGCGGCAGGCGGAGGCGGCGGCGAGCACGCGCTCGGGCTCGGCCGCCAGGAACGCGAGGGCACCGCCGTCGTCGACGGTGATGTCCTCCTTCGAGTACCGGACGCAGCGAGGGTCGTCCTCGAGCGAGCCCGGGGCCGGCGCCTCGCCCTCGCCGAACTCGTGCACCTCGCACGCGCCGGCCCACGGCGGGTCGACGTAGGGCTCGGGGGCCTGGGCGCCGGCGGGCGCGGCGAGCGCGACGACGGCCGCGACCGCAGCAGCCAGCGACCGGACGGACCTGCAGCGCATCGCACCCTCCCGGAGGTGTCGGCGCCCGACGGCCCCAGCGCCGCCGGACGTACCAGCGGTAACAGGCTACGGCGCGAATGGTGCAGAAGGCACATCCGTCTGTCGTGGATCCGTGACCACGGGTGTCACCGATCGACGACAGATCCGGTGGGGTTCAGGCAGCCCGGGCGAGCATCGGCGGGAGCGGGAGGCCGAGGGGGCCGAGGCCGACCGCGCGCATGCGCCGGACGTGCCCGCCGACGAGGGCCTGGACCAGGGCGGCCGGCTTGCCGAGGCGGAGGAAGGCGGTCATGGGCGCTGCGCTGCCCGTCCCGGAGCGCAGCATGTGCAGCACCATCTTCTGCGCCGCGCTCGCCGCCCGGATCCGCGCCGCCGGCGAGTCGAGCACCGCCCGCAGGTCGGCGGCCGCCGCCGCCTCGTGCTCGACCTCGTCGGCGATCACCGTGTCGATGAACGCCGCGGTGTCCGGGTCGACGACCTCGCGCAGCCACCCGAGCAGGTCGTCGGCGATGCCCTCGCCGAGGTAGCCGTACATCGCCTCGTCGACGGGGTGGGCGGGCGGCCGGCCGTGGTAGGTGTCGAGCGCCGCCCGGTAGGGCGCCATCGCCCGCTCCGGATCGGCGCCCATCGCCTCGAGCCGGGCGACGAAGCCCTTGTGGTGCCGCAGCTCCTCGGCGGCGACCTTCCGGTGGCGGCGCCGCTCCGCCTCGTCGACGGCGGCGGCCGCCGCCTCCTTGGCGCCCTCGTACGCCTTGCGCTCGCCGTAGGCGATGGCGCCCAGCACCTGGACCAGTGCGGTGTTCACGTCGCAGACCCCCAGTCGTCGTCCTGCGCCGGCCATCTGAGCGTGGAGGAATCCGCCCGTCAAGGGTGGAATGTCCGAGCATGGGGAACGGGGGAGCGGGCACGGTGCCGCGCCGCCGGGTGCTGCTGGGCGGCGCGGCGGTCGCGGGACTCGCCGCGCTCGGACCCTCACGGCTGCACGCGTGGGCGCTCGACATCCCCGCACCCGCCCGCGCGAACGACGTGCTGCGCGCGTACGTCGCCACCCTCGTGCCGGGCCCGGCCGACGACCCCGCCGGCACGCCCGGCGCGGTCGAGGCGGGCGGCGTCGAGTCCATCCTCGAGCACGCCCCCTACGTGGTGCCCTTGCTCGTCGCCGATCTCACGAGCGCGGCCCTGGCCGCCCACCGGACGCGCTTCGAGGCGCTGCCGTACCCCGAGCGCGAGGCCCTCGTCGTGGAGGCGTTCGCCGACGACGCCCGGCTCCCGTACCACCTCATCGGCCTGTCGCTCGGGGCCGGGGCGTTCTACGCCGACTACCACGCGGCGGACGGCAACCGGGTGGGCGGCCAGCACCTCGGCTTCCCCGGGCCGTCCGACGGCTACCTGCGCACGTACAGCGACCGATCCGGCCACGGGCAACCCCAGCGCGAGGCCATCACCCCGTGACCGAGCGCGTCGACGTCGCCGTGGTGGGCTCCGGGTTCGGGGGCGCCATCACGGCGTTCCGCTACGCCGCCGCCGGCCTCCGGGTCCGGGTGCTCGAACGGGGCCGGGCCATCCCCGACGCCGACCTCGTCCAGAGCCAGGCGCCCGACGACGTCTTCCGCACCTACACCCGCTACCAGTCCACCTACCTCGGCGGCGACGGCGACACCGGGCTCGACGTGCTCACCGGCACCGTGGTGGGCGGCGGATCGATCGTCTACTCCGGGGCGTCGCTGCGGGCACCGACGTTCGTGTTCGACCGGACGGGTCGGGACGGCGCGCCGCTCTGGCCCGGCGGCATCACGCGGGCGAGCCTCGACCCCTACTACGAGACGGTGGAGGCGAACCTGCCGGTGACGCAGCTCCTCTGGCGCAGCAACCGGCCCGACGAGGCCTGGCGCCAGGTCCCGCGCCGTGGCTCGGCGTGGGCGCGGGCGATGCGGCGCGCCGGCCACGAGGTGCTCCCGCTCCGCCAGGCGGTGCAGGGGTGCAACCACTGCGGCTGGTGCAACACCGGCTGCCGGTTCGGGGCCAAGCGCGACCTCGGCAAGAGCTACCTCCCGGCAGCGGTGCGCCTCGGCGCCACCATCACCCCCGACGTCGAGGTCCTGCACCTCGTGCGCGCCGTCGACCGCTGGCAGGTGCTCGGCGTGCCGCGCCGGGGGCCCGGTCCCGCCGACGTGGGGCCCGAGGTCGTGCTCGTCGAGGCCGACCACGTCGTGCTCGCCGGCGGCACGGTGGCGAGCACCCTGCTCCTGCAGCGCAGCGGCATCCGCAACCCGCACCTCGGCCGCCACGTGTCGGGCAACGCCGACCTCCCCCTCGGCGCGTTCCTGGCCGAGCCCACCGACGGCTACCAGGGCGTGGCCATGGACACGGTGACCTTCGACTTCCTGCGCCCCGACCCGACGGGGCCCCACGCCGCCGACAAGTTCACCATCATCACCCAGCACATGATCCCCCTCTCCACGCTCGTCCTCGGCCACGGCGGCGACGGACCGCCGGACGCCTGGGGCCTGGCCCGCAAGCACCGGTACGCCGACTTCGGCCGGCACTTCGTCGGGCTCGCCGTCATCGGCCTCGACCAGCAGGAGGGCGTGATCGACGGGCCCGAGGTCCACGCCAACCCCGGCGTCCGCCTGCTGCCGCTGCGGTACCCGGTGGCGCCCGAGACCCAGGCGGTCTGGGACCGGGCCCGCCAGGTCTGCCGCGACGTCGTCGAGGGCGCGGGCGGGACGTTCGTCGACCTCGCCCAGGAGCTGGCCAACCCGCAGACCGCCCACCCCCTCGGCGGTGCACGCATGGCCGACGATCCCACCCGGGGCGTCGTCGACGCCGACGGCTTCGTGCACGGTGTCGAGGGGCTGTCCGTGCTCGATGGCGCCATCGTGCCGTCGGCGCTGGCGGTCAACCCCTCGCTCACCATCGCCGCGCTGGTCGAACGGGCGATGGCGAACCGCCTGCGGGCGCTCGACCGACCCGACGCCGCCGAGCGCCGCCCCGCCGACGTGCTCGCCGGTGGTACGTAGCCGCGTCCACCTTCGGAAGCCGCTGGTACGTGGCCGCGTCCAGAACCGTCAGGAGCGGCCGAGGATGCGGTCGACGCGGATCTCGATGACGGCCCGGTCGTCGCGCTCCTTCGGCTGGCGGTAGCGCTCGGCGTAGCGGGCGACGGCGTCCCGGCAGGCCTCGCCCTCGGTGATCGCCCGGGCCTCGCCCTCGAGCGCCAGCCAGCGGCCGCCGTCCACCTGGCACACCACGGCCCGGCCGCCCGGCCGCTCGGCGACGTTGCGGTACTTCTTCGACCCCGACCAGGTGATGACCCGGGCGGTGCCGGCGTCGTGGTCCCACGTGAACCCGACGGCCACCACGTGGGGCGACCCGTCGGGCCGCAGGGTGGTGAGCGTGGCGAGGTGCCGCTCGGCGAGGAAGTCGAGGTCGGCGGGCGCGAGCTCGGCGGGGGTGCGGGCCATGCCCGCCATCGTCGCAGGGCCGGCGGCTACTCGAACGCGATGGCCCGGAGCACGTCGAGGCGGGCGGCCCGTCGCGCCGGGCGGATGGCGGCGATGACGCCGAGCACGGCGGCGCCGAGCGTCACCGCGACGAGCGTGCCGACGGGGAGGGCGAAGCGGGTGAGGCCGAACGATCCCAGCGCGGTGACGAGCGCCCAGCTCACGACCAGCCCGAGGCCGAGTCCGACGACCGTGCCGAGCACCGCGATGAGCACCGCCTCCCAGCGCACGGCCGAGCGCAGCTGCGCCCGGGTCATGCCGACGGCGCGCAGCAGGCCGAGCTCGCGGGTGCGCTCGTGGATCGACAGCGACAGCGTGTTGGCGATGCCGATCATGGCGATGACGATCGACAGCAGCAGGAGGGCGTTCACCAGGGTGAGGAAGCTGGTGATCTGATCCGTGAGGGAGCCGACGAACCCGTCCCGGTCGAGCACCTCGATGGTGGGCACGTCGGCGACCGCCGCCTCGATGTCCGCCGTGGCGGCCTCGAGGTCGGTGCCGTCGTCGAGCGTGACGACGAGCTGCACGAGCTGCCGCTCGGTGACCAGGCGCTCGTAGTCCTGGGTGTCGATGGCCCAGAAGCCGAGGAGGGTGAGGTCGTCGGCGATGGCCTGGACCTCGAGGGTCAACGGCTCGCCGGTGGGGCCGGTGAGCGTGACGAGGTCGCCGACCTGGAGGCCCTCGTCCTCGGCGATGCCGACGTCGACGATGATGCCGCCGGGGGACAGGTCGGTGACCCGGCCCTCGGCCATCCGCACGTCGAAGGCGTCGGCGAGCGTCGTCGGGTCGATCGACTGGACGAACTGGGTGGCGACGTCGCCGCCGGGGTAGCGCACCTGGGCCTGCATGAACCCGATGCGCGAGGTCTGCGCCACGCCGTCGACCTCGGCGACGCGGTCGGCGACGGTGGGGGAGAAGCCCGACGGCGGGCCGAAGCCGCCCAGCTCGGACTGCACGATGAGGTCGCCGGTGAACCCCCGCTCGACCTCGGCTTCGATCGACTCGCGGGCCGAGGCGGCGAAGATCGTGATGAAGCCGATCAGGGCCACGCCGATGAGCAGCGCCGACGCCGTGGCCGACGTGCGCTTGGGGGCCCGGGCCGCGTTCTCGGTGGCGAGCGCGCCGGTGATGCCCCGCAGCCTCGGCAGGGCGGCCCCGAGGAGGCGGACGCTGCGCTCGGCCAGCAGCGGGCCGATGACGATGGCGCCGACCACCAGCGCGAGGGCGCCGGTGCCGACCGGTTCGACGGCGTCGTCGTCGAGCCGCCAGGCGGCAGACAGCTGCCACGCCCCGAGCGCGAGGAGCAGCACGCCGGCCCCGGTGCGCAGCCGGGACGCGCCCGTGCGCTCGACGGCGACCTCGCGGAGGGCGGCGAGCGGCGGCACGCGCGTGGCGTGCACGGCCGGGACGACGGCGGCGGCCACGGTGATGCCCAGGCCGAGCACCAGCGCGGTGACGACGGTGGGCGCCGAGACGACCAGCCCGCTGGTGGGGAGGTCGGCTCCGCCCGCCTCGAGCGCGGCCGTCACCGCGAGCGCCAGGCCGACGCCGGCGAGGAGGCCGACCACTGCGGCGATGAGGCCGAGCACCGACGCCTCCAGCAGCACCGAGCCGAGCACCTGCCGGCGGCTCGCGCCGATGGCGCGCAGCAGGGCGAGCTCCCGAGTGCGCTGGGCCACGAGGATGGCGAAGGTGTTGGCGATGATGAACGTGCCGACGAGCAGGGCGATGCCGGCGAAGATCGTGAGCAGCTGGCGGAAGAACGAGAACGCCTCCTGCACCTGCGAAGCGTCCTGCTCGGCGGCCTCGGCGCCGGTGATGGCCTCGGCGGTGGGCGGCAGGGCCTCGGCCACGCGGCGGGCCAGCTCCTCCTGGCCCACCGTGCCGTCGCCCGCCACCACGACCTCCTGCGTGCGGCCGTCGAGGCCGGCGAGCCGCTGGGCCTCGGCCAGCGTGAAGTCGGCCGAGACGGAGCCGCCCGCCGACTCGGCCTCGCCGAAGGTGAACGTGCCCACCAGCGTGTACGTGGCCGGTCCGAGCTGCGACACCACCTCCACCTCGTCGCCCAGCTCGAAGCCGGCGTCGTCCGCGGCGGCGACGTTGAGGGCGATCTCGTCGTCGGCAGCGGGCGGTGACCCGGCGGCGATGTCGTAGGGGTTCAGCCCGTCGTCGGCGACCCAGCTCTCGAGCAGGGTGGGCGGGCCGCTGGACGCGCCGAGGGGGTCGCCGTCGGGTCCGAGCACCCGGTTCTGCGAGCCGAAGCCGTACACCTGGATGAACGGCTCGGCCGCGGCGACGCCCTCGACCGAACGCACGCGGTCGACCACGTCGATGTCGAGCACCTCCCGCACGGGTGGGCCGCCGAAGCCGCCGTCGAAGAGCTCGGCCCCTTGCACGCGCACGTCGATGTGCTCGTTGACGTCGGCGAACAGGTCGTCGAAGACCTGGTCGATGGTGTCGGCGAACACGAGCGTGCCCGACATGAACGCGACGCCGAGCACGATGGCCACCACCGTGGACACCAGCCGTCGCTTGTGCTCCCAGAGGGAGCGCAGCGTGACCCGCCCCACGGGCGCCTAGTCCTTGAACCGCTTCATCCGGTCGAGCACCCGCTCGGCGGTGGGGTCGGGCATCTCGTCGACGATCTCGCCGTCGGCGAGGAACAGGACCCGCTGCGCGTAGCCGGCGGCCACGGCGTCGTGGGTGACCATCACGATCGTCTGGTCGAGGTCGTCGACCGCCTGGCGCATGAACTGCAGGATCTCTCCGGACGTGGAGGAGTCGAGGTTGCCGGTGGGCTCGTCGGCGAAGACGATCTCGGGCCGGCTGGCGAGCGCCCGGGCCACCGCCACGCGCTGCTGCTGGCCGCCCGACAGCTCCGAAGGGCGGTGCGACAGCCGGTCGCCGAGCCCGACGGTGGCCACGACCTCGTCGACCCACGCCTGGTCCGGCTTCCGGCCGGCCAGGTCGAGGGGCAGCGTGATGTTCTCGATGGCGTTCAGCGTGGGCAGCAGGTTGAACGCCTGGAAGACGAACCCGATCTTGTCTCGGCGCAGCATCGTGAGCTCGCGCTCGGACAGCGACGTGAGGTCGACGTCGCCCACGAACACCCGCCCGCCGGTCAGCGAGTCGAGGCCGGCGACGCAGTGCATGAGCGTGGACTTGCCGGAGCCCGAGGGGCCCATGATGGCGGTGAAGCGGCCGGCTTCGAAGGCCACGTCGACGTCGCGCAGCGCCACGACGGCCGTGTCGCCGCTCCCGTACACCTTGGTGGCATCCTCGGCCCGGGCCGCGATGCGGGTCGGCGCCTGCGTGGTTGGGCTTGACATCGGCCACACGCTACGGCCCGGATGTCCCGCCGACCCGGGCACGTGCGGCCCGTAGACTGTCGCCGTGATCTGCCCGCACTGCCGCGCCGAGGTGCCGGCAGGCGCGCGCTTCTGCCCGTCGTGCGGCCACGAGCTCGAGGTGGTGGGCGACCAGCGCCGCATCGCCACCGTGCTGTTCGCCGACCTCGTGGGTTTCACGGCGCTGTCGGAGACCCTCGACCCGGAGCAGGTCAAGGCGCTGGTCGATCGCTGCTTCGAGCGCCTCGCCCAGGACATCGAGTCCTTCGGCGGTCGCATCGACAAGGTGGTCGGCGACGCCATCATCGCCCTGTTCGGCGCCCCGGTGGCCCACGAGGACGACGCCGAGCGGGCGGTGCGGGCCGGGCTGCGCATGCAGGAGACCATCGCCGGCCTGGCCGCCGAGGGCGGCCACCCCGTGCAGATGCGGGTGGGCATCAACACCGGCGAGGTGCTCGTCGGCGCCGTGCGGGCGGGCCGCGAGTACACGGCCATGGGCGACGTCGTGAACACCGCCAGCCGGCTCCAGGACGCCGCCGAGCCGGGCACGGTGCTGGTCGGCCCGGAGACCCGTGCCGCCACCCGCGACGTCGTCGAGTACGCCGAGGTCGACCCCGTCATCGCCCGCGGCAAGCGGCTGCCCGTGCAGGCCTCGATCGCCGTGCGCGCCGTCGCCCCGCCCGGCCAGCGGATGCGCCGCACCCGTGCCCCCATGGTCGGCCGCGAGACCGAGCTCTCCCTGCTCGCCGGGGTCACCGCGACCGCCATCGACCGCTGCCGGGCGGCGCTGCTGCTCGTCCACGGCGAGGCCGGCATGGGCAAGTCCCGGCTGGCCGGCGAGCTCGCGGCGCACGCCCGCGACCACCTCGACGCCCTCGTCCTCGAAGGTCGCTGCGTGCCCTACGGCGAGGCCAACGTCTGGTGGCCGGTGGCCGAGGCCATCCGCAACGCCGCCGACATCACCCCCGACTCCAGCCCCCAGGAGACCGACGACGCCCTGCGGCACGCGGCCGAGCTGGCGCTGGCCGACTCGGGCCGCATGGACGAGCTCGACCGCGTGGTGGCCGGCCTGCACCACCTGCTCGGCTACGACGGCGGCCTGCGGGGCATCGACGCCACCCGCGCCCGCGAAGAGGCGATCCGCTCGGTGGTGGCCCTCGCCGAGGGGTTCAGCCAGCGCCGCCCCGTGTTCGTGGTGCTGTCCGACCTGCACTGGGCCGACCAGGAGGTGCTCGACCTCGTCGACACCCTCCTCGCCCGCCTCGCCCGCCGGCCGTTCGTGCTGCTGGCCACGGCCCGGCGCGGCCTGCGCGACCGGTGGACGCCGTCCCCGGTGGCCGCCAACTCCGTCGTGCTCCACCTCGACCCGCTCGACGACGACGCCAGCCACCGGCTCCTGCGGCACCTGAGCGGGAGCACCATGCACCCGGCCATGGCGGCGATGCTGGTCGAGCGCGCCGGCGGCAACCCCTTCTACCTGGAGGAGCTCGTCTCGCTCGTCACCGAGGCGGGCGTGCGGACGGTCGAGGGGCTCCTCACCGCCGAGGGCGGCGAGCTGCCGTCCACGCTGCGCGGCCTCGTCGCGGCCCGGCTCGACGCGCTCAGCCCGGGCGACCGCAAGGTCCTCGACGACGCGGCGGTGCTGGGCCGGCGCAACCGCACCGACGCGCTCGTGACCATGGCGCAGGTGAAGCGGGGCGTCGACGCCGAGACGGCGCGCGCCCACCTCGAGAGCCTGGCCGCCCGCGAGTTCCTGGTGTTCGAGGGCGACCTGTACACGTTCCGCTCCGAGGTCATCCGCGAGGTCGCGTACTCCACGCTCACCAAGGCCGACCGGGCCCGCTCGCACGCCGGCATCGCCAAGTGGATCGAGGCCCACGAGGACCTGGGCCGCGAGCACGTGGTCGACCAGGTGGCCAACCACTGGGCGGCCGCCGCCGAGCTGGTGATGGAGATCGGTTCGGTCGCCGACGTCCCCGACGACGTGTGCGAGCGTGCCGTCGACTGGCTGTACCGCGCGTCGGTGCAGGCCGAGGCCGACGTGCACCCGGCCACGGTCGAGAGCCTCACCACCCGGGCGCTCGGGCTGATGGGCGACGAGCACCCCGACCGCCACGAGGTGCTGCGCCTGCGGGCCCGGTCGCGGGTCGACCGCTACGAGCTCGACGCCGCCCTCGACGACGTGGTCGCCGGGCTGGCCTGCGCCGGCGACGACGACCGCGCGCGGGGCGAGCTGCTGCTCGTGCGGGGCGACGCCCTGCACCACCGCGGCTCGTTCGCCCAGGCGCTCGAGGTCCTCGACTCCGCCCGCGAGCACTTCGCCGCCGCCGGCTACGTGGCGGGGTGCGCCGAGGCGCAGCGCCTCCAGGGCATGGTCCACCTCTTCGGCGGCGACTTCGCCGCCGCCGACGACTCGCTGCGCGCCGCCCTCGGCTCGTTCGAGCAGGTCGGCGACCAGCGCGGCGCCGCCTGGGCGTTGCAGAACCTGTCGTGGTCGGCGTACATCGCGGGCCGCATCGACGAGGCCGAGCAGCGGGTCGGCATGGCCATGGCCACCTTCGAGGAGCTGGGTGACCCGGGCGGGCTCACCTGGTCGCGCGGCCTGCTCGCGTGGGTGCGGTTCCACCAGGGCCGCAACGACGAGGCGCTGGCCCTCGCCACCGAGGTGGGCGAGGACGCCCGCCAGCGGGGCGAGCGGTGGGGCGAGGCGATGATGCGGGCGCTGTCGGCCTCGATCTCGCTGTGGTCCGGCCGCACCGACGACGCCGTCACCGCGGCCCGCCACGCCGTCGAGCTGTTCGAGGAGATCGACGACCAGGTCGGCGAGGTCCAGGCCCGGGGCGGCCTCGGCCGGGCGCTGCTCATGGCCGGGCACGTCGAGGCCGGCATCGCCGAGCTGTGGGACGCCGTGGCCGTGAGCCAGGGCCCCCAGGGCGAGGACCAGGGGTGGATGGCACGCGTGTCGATGCTCACCGCCGCGGTGCAGCTGGGCGACGTCGCCCTCGGCCGGGCTGCCCTCGCCGACGACGCCGTGCTCACCGACCTCGACACCGTGGGCAGCGGCGACCGCATCGCCGCGCTGGCGCTGCACCAGCTCCAGCAGGGCGACCACGCAGCGGCATCGAAGGCCCTCGACAGCGACCCCGGCGACAGCGACGGCCGCGGCTACGTCCAGTGCGCCCGCGCCCTGGTGGCCGCGGTGCGGGGCGACGTCGAGGGCGCCATCGCCGCGGCCGACGCCGTGGCGACCAGCGCCCACACCTACCTCGACCAGGCCTACGCGGAGATCGCCCGGGGGCTCGCCCTGGCGACCGCCGGCCGGTTCGAGGAGGCACGGGCCGTGCTGGCGGCCGAGATGGCCTGCGTCGACGCCACCGGCGACCGCCTCGTACAGGCGATCATGCGCCTCGTCGACGCGTCGGTGGCCGAGCGCGGCCAGCGCAACGACGCCCCCTCCGCCCGGGCGGTGGCCGAGAGCCGCCTGCGCGACCTCGGCATCGCTGCCGTGGGCTGGCGGGGGCTGCTGCACGACGCCCTCGGGCTCGTCTCCGCCTCCTGAGCCGGGCCAGCGCGCCGGCGTGACCGATGCCACGTGGTCCTTCAAGCAGATGCTTGATAGAGTTAGCAGCGTAGGAATGGAATCGACTGCACAGGGAGCACCCCGATGAGCACCCCCATCATCACCACCGTGACCGAGTACGAGGACAAGGCCCTCCAGCTGCTGATCAAGGTCCAGGACGAGGTCCTCGACCGGGTCAAGCAGGCCGTCCAGCTCATCGACGAGCGTCTCCCCGAGCTCGACCTCCCCGAGGTCCGCTTCCTCGACCAGGTGCCCACCCTCGAGGAGATCGTGAACACCCAGTTCGCCTTCTCCAAGAAGGTCCTCACCAACCAGGAGAAGTTCGCGAAGAACGTCGTCAAGGCCGTCAAGCCGCTGACCCGCGACGCCAAGCCGAAGACGACCAAGGCCACGAGCAAGGCCGCCTGAGCCGAACGCTCGCACGAACCCCGCCGTCCTGGCCCGCCGATCCCCCGCCTGGCGAGGGGATCCGGCGGGCCGGTTCGCGTTCGGGGGTCAGTCGCGGGTGCTGGCCGCGGTGTTCTGGGCGATGTAGCTGCGGTACACGGCGAGCATCGCCGACTTCTGGTCGTCGGTGATCCGCGGGTCGGCCCGGATGGCGTCCTCGACGCTCGGACCGGGCGCCTCGTCGCTGCTCGACTCGAGCAGACCCGCCTGCACGAGCAGCGACTCGGCCGACACGTTCAGCGCCGCGGCGATGGCCTTCAGCACCCGCACGGACGGGGTGTGCAGCCCCCGCTCGATCTGGCTGAGGTACGGGTTGGACACGTTCGCCCGGTCGGCCAGCTCGCGCAGTGAGTACTGCGCCTGCTTGCGGCGGTCGCGGATGAAGCTTCCGAGGGACTCCAGCTGCTTGCGGGCGGCGTCGTCGAGATCCATCGCACCCGAGCGTACCGGCGTGCTTGATCGATCTCGCAGCACACCCCTCCGGTTCTGGACGATGATCCATCGCATCTACGGGCGGCGCTTCGTCCGAGCCGTCGGCTCCGCGGTGGTGGGGTCCTCGGGCCACGGGTGCTTGGGATAGCGGCCCCGCATGTCTGCGCGCACCTGCGCGTAGGCGCCGCGCCAGAAGCTGGGCAGGTCCTGGGTGACCTGCAGCGGGCGGCCGGCGGGCGACAGCAGGTGCAGCACGACCGGCACCCGACCACCGCCCACGGTGGGCGTCTCGGTGGCGCCGAACAGCTCCTGCAGCTTCACGGCCAGCACCGGCGGGTCGCTCGCGTAGTCGACCCGGTGCCGGTTGCCGCTCGGCACCTGCAGCCGCTCGGGGGCCAGCTCGTCCACGGCGGCACGGTCGCGCCAGTCGAGCCCGGCGAGCAGCACCTCGGCGACGTCGACGCGGCGGAGGTCGCGCCGGCGCCGGGCGCCGGCGAGGTGCGGGCCGACGCGCGCCTGGGCGTCGGCGAGGAGGGCGTCGTCGTCGACGGCCGGCCAGCGGGCCGGGTCGAGCCGGTGGAGGAACGCCAGCCGCGCCTGCAACCGGCGGGCATCGTCGTCCCAGGGGAGCAAGCCGATGCCCTCCTGGCGAAGGCCGTCGAGCAGGGCGGCCACCAGCTGCTCCGGCTCCACGTCGTCGGCGGGGCGCTCCGACAGCACGATGGCCCCGAACCGCTCGACGGTGCGGGCCACGACGTCGTGCGCACGGTCATCCCACCCGACCTCGGTCTCGGTGGTGACGGCGTCGCCGGCGACGGTCCGCACGTCGTCCTCGTCGAGCACCGCCGCCTCGTACACGCGCGAGCGCGTGGCCTGGCCGTCGAGCTCGGCCACGACGAGCCAGTCGGCGTCCGCCAGCGGATCCGTCGGGTCCACGAAGGCGCCCCGCCCGTTGGCCAGCAGCAGCTCGCCCCGACCGGAGCCGTCGGGGCGGGTCGGGCGCGCGCGGGCGATCCGGTCGGGGAAGCCGAGCGCGAGCACGAGGCCCGCGGCGTCCTCGGCCGCCGTGCCCGCGGTGTCGCCCGGCCGACCACCTGCGCCGACGAGCGCCCGCCAGCGGCGGGCGTCGGTCCGCGCCCGCTCCACCGCACCCCGGTCGGCGTCACCCGGGCGGTGCAGCGTCCGCAGGCGGTCGACCACGTCGGTGCGCCGCCGGCGGGACAGTCCGGGCTCGTGCAGCACCGCGGCCAGGTCGGCGGCCAGCGCCGCGTGCCCGAGCTCGGCGCCCCGCAGGAGCAGGTGGGCCAGGCGGGGGTGCATCGGCAGCTCGGCCATCGCCCGGCCGTGCGCCGTGATCCGAACTGGACGCGGATCCTGCGCAGCCCGCCCGTCCGCTGGTCCGGAACCGACCGGATCGGGTCGATCGGGGACCAGCGAAGCGGGTGGGGTGGCGGGGTCCTCGAGGGCGCCGAGCTGGCGCAGCAGGTCGCGGGCTGCCGCGAGGTGCGCGGCAGGCGGCGGGGTCAGCCACGCCAGGTCGTGCTCGGATGCGCCCCACGCCGCCAGCTCGAGGGCGAGCGGCACCAGGTCGGCGACCTCGATCTCGGGCTCCGGGTGCGCGCGACGGGTCGCGTCCTCGGCTCGGCTCCACAACCGGTACGCCGTGCCCGGCCCGAGGCGGCCGGCCCGACCGGCGCGCTGGTCGGCCTCGGCGAGCGTGACCGGCAGGGTGACGAGGCGGCTCATGCCCGTGCCCGGGTCGAGGCGGGGCGTGCGCCGCAGGCCGGCGTCGACCACGACGGTGACGCCCTCGATGGTGAGGCTGGTCTCGGCGATGGAGGTGGCGAGCACCACCTTGCGGGAGCCGGGCGGCGACGGGGCGATGGCCGCGTCCTGGGCGCTGGGCGGCAGCGCGCCGTACAGGGGTCGCACGTGCACCCCGGCGCCGAGGTCGCCGACCGCCCGCTCGACCCGCCGGATCTCGGCTGCGCCCGGGAGGAACACGAGCACGTCGCCGTCGTGCGCGTCGAGGGCCCGACGCACGGTGGCGACGACGAGCGGCTCGATCGAGCGGCGCCGGTCCGCCCCAGGGGGCGGGTCTACGTGCTCGACCGCCACGGGGAACGCCCGGCCCTCCGCTCGCACCACCGGGGCGTCGAGGAGCCGAGCCACGGGGTCGACGTCGAGCGTGGCCGACATCACGATGATGCGCAGGTCGTCGCGGAGCGATCCGGCCACGTCGAGCGTGAGGGCGAGGCCGAGGTCGGCGTCGAGGCTGCGCTCGTGGAACTCGTCGAACACGACGGCCGAGACGCCGGCGAGCTCCGGGTCTCGCTGGAGCCGTCGGGTGAGCACGCCCTCGGTCACCACCTCGATGCGGGTGGCCGACGACACCTGGGTGTCCTGGCGCATCCGCCACCCGACCCGCTCGCCCACCTGCTCGCCGAGCAGGTCGGCCATCCGCCGGGCGGCGCTGCGCACGGCGAGCCGACGTGGTTCGAGCACCAGCACGGTCCCCTCGCACCACCGCTCGCCGACCAGGACGAGCGGCACCACGGTGGTCTTGCCGGCGCCGGGGGGCGCGTGCAGCACGGCCCGGCGCCCCTCGGCCAGGGCGGCGCGCAGCGGCTCGATGGCCTCCCGGATGGGCAGGTCGGGCAGCGCCCACCCCTCGGCGGGCCGGGTCGTCACGTCACCGCCGGGCGTGGGCGTCGAGCACGTGGCTCACCGTCGCGGTGACGCGGCGGGCCATGGGCAGGTGGAGGAACTCGTTCGGTCCGTGGGCGTTCGAGCCGGGGCCGAGCACGCCGGTGATGAGGAACTGGGCGTCGGGGAACCGGGCGCCCAGCATCCCCATGAACGGGATGGTGCCGCCCTCGCCCATCGCGGCCGACGCCCGCCCCCAGTGCGCGGTCGACGCCTCGTCGACGGCATCCTGCAGCCAGCGGGCGGTGGGCGGTGCGCTCCACCCGCCCTCGGCCTGCGACACCTTGACGCGCACGCCCGCGCCGTGCGGCGGATCGGTGGTGAGCGCCGCCTCGAGGGCCGCGGCGGCCGCGGTGGGGTCGGCGCTCGGCGCCAGCCGGCAGGCCATGGTGAGCTCGGTGAACGGTCGCAGCACGTTGCCGGCGCGGTCCGCGGGCGGGAAGCCGTCGACGGCGATGTTGGCGATCGACGGCTCCCACGTGCGAGCCCGGAGCAGGTCGACGGGATCCTCGTGCACCGGCTGCGTGCCGTCGGCCCACGGGAACGCCAGCCCATGGACGATCTCCGGCGCCGTGGCCGCGAGCTGCGCCTCCCGCTCGGCGGGGATCTCGCCGTGGAACGCGTCGATCAGGACGCGCCCCGTGTCAGGGTCCTCGATGCGGTCGAGCAGACGACGGAGGATGCGGAACGACGACGGCACGACGCCGCCGGCCGAGCCGGAGTGCACGCCCTCCGTGAGCACGTCGACCCGCACCGACGCGAGCAGCACCCCGCGCAGCGAGGTGGTGACCCAGAGCCGGTCGTAGGAGGCGGCGCCGGAGTCGAGCCCCACCACCAGCGACACGTCGCCGAGGCGGTCGCCGAGCGCCTCGAGGTGGGCGGGGAGGTCGCGGCTGCCGGACTCCTCGCTGGCCTCGATCAGCAGGAGCAGCCGGGCGTGCCGGCCCCGGGCCTCCCGCAGCGCCTCGATCGCGGTGAGCGCAGCGAACGCGGCGTAGCCGTCGTCGGCGCCGCCCCGCCCGTACAGGAGGTCGCCGTCGAGCACGGGCTCCCACGGGCCCGACCCGTCCCGCCAGCCCGCCATCTCGGGCTGCTTGTCGAGGTGCCCGTAGAGCAGCACCGTGTCGTCGGCGAGCGCGGCGTCGGTCGCCGGGATCTCGCACAGCACCACAGGGGTGCGCCCGGGCAGCTCGAGCACCTCGACGGTGAGGCCCGGGATGGCGCGGGAGGCGCACCACTGCCGCACCAGCTCGGTGGCCTGCGCCATGTGGCCGTTGGCCTCCCACGCCGCGTCGAAGGCGGGGGAGACGTTGGGGATGCGGATGTACTCGTGCAGCACGGGCACCACATCGTCCGCCCAGCTGGCGGCGATGGTGCTGCGGATGCGATCGGCGTCGAGGGGCACGTCCCCTACCTACCAGGATGGAGGCGTGCTGCTCGATGCGATCGACCACGTCCAGCTCGCCATGCCGCCCGGCGGCGAGGAGCTGGCCACCTGGTTCTACGAGGGCGTGCTCGGGGTGCCCCGCGTGCCGAAGCCCCCGCACCTGGCCGTGCGGGGCGGCTGCTGGTTCGAGCGGGGTGCCCTGCGCATCCACCTCGGCGTGCAGGACGACTTCGTGCCGGCCACCAAGGCGCACCCGGCGTTCGCGGTGGTCGACCTCGACCGGCTCGAGGCCAGCATCCAGGCCCAGGGCCTCGCCGTGCGGCGCGAACCGGATCCGCTCGGACCCGACGTGCTGTACGTCGACGATCCGTTCGGCAACCGCATCGAGCTGCGGCCCGCCCGAGGTGTCGAGGACAAGGCGGCCTACGCCCACACGGTCGAGGAGGTGGCGCGCGAGGCGGTGGGCGACCGCCTCGCGGCGGAGCTGGCCTTCGTGCAGGAGCTCGACCGGCTGAAGACCGTGCAGCGGCAGTCGTTCGTGCTCGACGCGCTGCGCCGGGAGAACAGCGCCGAGCACAGCTGGCACGTGGCGATGCTGGCCGCCGTCCTCGCCGAGCACGCCACCGACGACGTCGACATCTCCCGCGTCCTGTTGCTGCTCCTCGTGCACGACGTGGTGGAGATCGACGCGGGCGACACCGGCATCTACGACGACGACAACCACCACTCGAAGCAGGAGCGGGAGGAGGCGGCTGCCGACCGGCTCTTCGGGCTGCTGCCGGCGGACGTGGGCGGCCGGCTGCGCGAGGCGTGGGACGAGTACGAGCACGGCGACACGCCCGAGGCCCGGTTCGCCCGGGTGTTCGACCGCTTGTCTCCGCTGCTGCTCAACCTCAGCTCGGGCGGCATCGCCTGGCGCCGCTGGGGCGTCGACGCCGTACGCGTCCGCCAGGTCCTCGCGCCCATCGGCGAGGGCGCACCCGAGCTCGGCCGCTTCGTCGAGGCGATGGTCGATCGGGCCGTGGGCGACGGCCTGCTGCCGGCCGGCGGCTCGGGTCTGATCCTCCCCTGAGGGAGCGCCGTTCCGGAACTGGACGCGGATCCTGCGCACCCTCGTCCGGTTCTGGACGCGGATCCTGCGCACCCCGGCCCGGAACTGGACGCGGATCCTGCGCACCCGGGGGTCCCGGGCGCGGCAGCCGGACGTTCCTACGCTCGGGGGATGCGCCGTCCGGCCCGCCGCTCGATGGACCCCATCGACCTCGACCCCCGCCGACCCCGGTTCCCGGTCGTCGGTGCCGTCCACGGCACGCCCATCACCCACCTGCCGACCGGCACGGCGGGCACCGTGGAGAAGTTCGCCAACTCCCGCCTCCAGGTGAAGGACCGCGCCGGGCGGCTGCACACGTTCACCGTGGTGCCCGGCGAGTTCGCCATCGACGGCGTCGCCTGCCATCCCGTGTTCGGCGCGACCGAGAAGGAGCCCCAGCGCCGCATCAGCGCGTCGGGCTCGATCGCCGTGGAGCACGAGGCTCGCGTCGCCCGGGCCAGCCGCATCGTCGTCGAGGGCGTCCACGACGCCGAGCTGCTCGAGAAGATCTGGGGCGACGACCTGCGCCACGAGGGCATCGTGGTCGAGCGCCTCGACGGCATGGACGACCTGGCCGAGGTGGTCCGCGCCTTCCGGCCCGGGCCGACGCGCCGGCTCGGCGTGCTGCTCGACCACCTGGTCGAGGGCACCAAGGAGTGGCGGGCGGCCGAGGCGGTGCGGCACCCGCACGTGCTCGTCACCGGCACCCCCTACGTGGACGTGTGGCAGGCGGTCCGGCCCTCCGCGGCGGGCATCGCCGCCTGGCCCGAGGTGCCGATGGGCGAGCCGTGGAAGGAGGGCGTGCTGGCCCGCATCGGACGGGCCGGCCAGCACCCCGGTGAGTTCTGGCGCGAGCTGCTCGGCCGCGTGAGCACGTATGCCGACCTGTTCCCGCCGCTCGTCGGCGCGGTCGAGCAGCTCATCGACTTCGTCACGGAGATGGACGACGCCGTCGAGCGCTGAGCGCCCGGGCCGGGAGGTTCAGTAGCTGAACGTGGTGGCGCCGTCGCCGATCCACTCCCACAGCTGGACCGTGCCACCGAGCTGCGCGTTGCCGACCAGGTCGCCCTCGTCGAGCTTCTTGGCGTTGAAGCAGACCGGGCACACCATGTACGTGCCGCCGGCGGCCTCGTAGCGCTGGATGAGCGACTCGAGCGGCGGGCACCCGTCGCACGCGACGCCGAAGCCGAAGCCCTGCAGGGCGAGCCTGACCGCTTCCTTCGTGAGGAACATCAGGGTCGGCCTCCCGCTCTCTGCGGCACCGACCGCCACGAGGAACGCGATCGTGACCTTCTCGGCGTCCTCGAGACCCGTCGTCAGGCTGATCGCAGCGCGTCCGGACAACTCCCACCTCCGTGGTTCTGTGGCTGGTGCGAGCATCCTCCGCCACGGCCGGCACCTTGTCCACCACCGAGTGCGCGCACGGGGTCAGGGGCGCTCGGTGGCCACCGTCCGCGAGGCCACCTCCGCCCGCCGGCGGGCCAGCCACTCCGAGGCCACGAAGTCGCCCTCGGGGCGGTCGCGCTTGCGCTGGTTGCAGGCGAAGCACGCGAACACCAGGTTCCGGAGGGCGTGCGTGCCGCCACGGCTGCGCGGCACCCGGTGGTCGACCGTGCGGTGGTCGGGGCCTTCGGCTGCGAAGCGGACCCCGCAGTAGAAGCACGTCGCCGCCGACGCCCGGTTGCGCGACGCGACGCGCCACGCCCGCCAGCGGGCCCGGGCGGCGGCTCGGACCGCCTTCCACGACGTACGCACCTGCCGCACCGCGGCGACGGTATGCGGCGTGGCAGGGTCGGCGCGTGCGGCTCTTCGTCGCGGTCGAGCTCGGGGTGGGAGCGATCGAGCGCGTGCGCGCCCTGCCGCGGCCGTCGGTCCCCGGTGTGCGCTGGACCGCGGAGCCGACGTGGCACGTCACGCTGCGGTTCCTCGGCGAGCTGCCGGGCGCGGAGCCGGTGCAGGCGGCGCTCGACGGGGCCGATCTCGGCTCGACGCTCGAAGCCCGCCTCGGACCCCGCACCCGGCGCCTCAACCCGAACGTGCTCGTGGTGCCGGTGACGGGCGTCGACGACCTCGCCGCTCGGGTGCGAGCGGCCACCGCCGAGCTCGGGGAGCCGCTCGGTCCGAAGCCGTTCGACGCCCACCTCACCATCGCCCGCCGGCGCCGGCGGGGCGGCCGGCTCCCCGCCGGCGAGCCGGTCGACATGGCGTTCCCCGTGGACGAGGTGGTGCTGTTCTCGAGCACCCTGTCGCGGGACGGCCCGACCCACGAGGTGGTGCACCGCTGGCCGCTCCGGCGCGAGGCCGCCGCCTCGGGCGCGGGAGTACCGTCGGATCGGTGACGGGTGCAGCTCCCGCACGGGCCGGCGCGCCGCCGGCCGGGGGAAGGGCTGCATGAGCCGCGGGGTGACGCGGCGCCAGGTCCTGGCGGCCGCAGCCGGTGCCGCCGGGTCGGTGGCCACCGCCGCCCTGCTCGGCGAGCACGTGTGGCCCCTGCTCGCCCGCGAGGACCTCATCCCCGGGTCGGCGCCCGACATGACGCTGGTCCCGCACGCGTGGACGACCACGCCGACCGAGGTGTCGTTCGTGGCGGTCGGCGACAACGGCAGCGGCGGTCGCCAGGCGATGGCGGTGGCGGCGGAGATGGCGCGGACCTACGAGCGCGCGCCGTACGGCGTCGTCGCGCTGCTCGGGGACATCTGCTACTACGGCAGCTTCGAGGACCGCTTCGACCGGGTGTTCAACCGCCCCCTCCGCCCGCTCATCGACGCCGGCGTCGACTTCGAGCTCGCCATCGGCAACCACGACGACGACCTGCGCCACTCCGACGAGAGCATGGAGGAGATCGAAGCCGAGCTGCGGCTGCTCGGCACCCCTGGCCTCTACTACCAGGCGACCCACGGGCCGGTCGACCTGTTCTGCCTCGACTCCAGCGTGCCGGGCATCTTCGGCGACGTCGCCGGCGACCAGTGGGACTGGCTCGACGACGCGCTGGCCCGCTCGACCAACCAGTGGCGCATCGTCACCCTGCACCACCCGCCCTACTCGTCGGGCCGGCACGGCTCCACGCCCGGCGCCCAAGAGGTGCTCGAACCCATCCTGCGCCGCCACGCCGTCGACCTCGTGCTCGCCGGCCACGACCACCACTACGAGCGGACCCGGCCCATCCACGGCATCACGTACGTGATCAGCGGCGGGGGCTGCAAGACGACGCGGGTGGGGCGCAGCGACTTCACCGTCGTCGCCGAGTCGACCCTCAACTTCCTCCACGTCCACGTGCGCGGCGATCGCCTGCGCGGCACGGCCATCCGCCCCGACGGGCACGTCATCGACCGGTTCCAGCTCCGCGCCCGGGAGGGTCGATGAGGCAGGACGTGGTCGATCGCATCGCGCCCCCGGTGTACGCCGCCGTCGACTTCGGCGTGATCCTCGTGCCGTCCCTCGCGGTGAAGCTGGCCGCAGACCGGGGCGGGATGGGCGATGCGACCGGCGTCGACCTGCTGCTCGCCAGCACGGCGCTCGGCGTGGTGCACGCCGTGCTGGCCTGGAGCCGGCTGCGCGCCGAGGAGCGCGTCGCCGTGCGTCGGGCCGACATGTGGATCGCCGCCATCGACGCCCTCGTCGTCCTCGCGCTCGGCGCCACCATGCTGCTGATCGCCGTCTTCTACCGGTTCGCCGACGAGCACGCCTCGATCGCCGATCGCGGCTACCCCGTCGTCGCCCTCTGGCTCGGGCTCCAGCTCGTCGCGGTGCTGCTCGCCGAGATCACCGGGCGCCTCGTGTTCCGCTGGCTCGAGCCGCCGGGCACCGCCGCGCCCGGGTGACCGCGGCTCGGTAGGTTCCGGGCATGCCGAGCTTCGCGTTCGAGGGCACGCGGCCCTCCGTCCACCCCGGGGCGTTCGTGGCGCCGACTGCCACGCTCGTCGGCGACGTCACCATCGAGGAGGGCGCCTCGGTCTGGTACGGCGCCGTCCTCCGGGCCGACTACGCACCGGTCATCGTGCGTGCCGGTGCCAACGTGCAGGACGGCGCCGTGCTGCACGGCCCGCCCGACATGCCGTGCGAGATCGGCCGTGGTGCCACCGTCGCCCACCTCTGCGTGGTGCACGGCGCCACCATCGGCGAGGAGGCGCTCATCGCCAACGGCGCCACCGTGCTCGACGGCGCCACCATCGGCGCCCGCACGATGATCGCGGCGCACTCGCTGGTGGCCGCCGGCGCCGTCATCCCCGACGAGGTCCTGGCCGCCGGCTCGCCGGCCGTGGTGAAGAAGCCCATCGCAGGCACCCCGGCGCAGATGTGGGTGCAGATGAACCCGCCGGCCTACGCAGACCTCGCCCGCCGGCACGCGGTGGGCATCCAGGCGCTCGACTAGGGCGACGACGGCCGGCGCTCGAGGACGCCGGTCTCCACCGCTCGCTCGGCGTCCTCGAAGATCGCCATCGCCGTGCGCATGTGGTGGAAGCCGAGGCGCTCGTAGAAGCCCTCGGTGCCGGGGTTGGCGTACAGCACGATCTTGCGGTGCCCCTGGGCGAGGCGCACGAGCTCGCGGATGATGGCGCCGCCGAGCCCACGGCCCTGGTGGTCGGGGTGGACGGCGACGTCGGCGATGTAGGCGACGTCGAGCCCGTCGGCCACCGCACGGCCGGCGCCGACCAGCTCGTCGCCGTCGTGCACGAGGCACTTGTACCGGCTGCCGGGGAACACGACCGACAGGTACTCGGGCGGCTTCGTGCCGAGCGGCGCGATCCGGTACAGCTCGGACAGCGGCTCCCAGTCGTCGGGATCCTCGTACGCCCACCGGTACTCGCCCACGGCAGGCACGATCGCACGGCGAGGATCAGAGGTCCAGCAGGGCGTTCTCCAGCACCTCGGTGAGCGCCGGGTGCACCCACATCTGCTCGCGGGCCATCTCGTCGACCGTCTGCCCGAAGCGCATGCCCTGCACCAAGAGCTGGATCAACGTCGAGGCCTGCGGGCCGAGGATGTGCGCACCGAGCAGCCGGCGCGTCTGGGCGTGGGCCACGAGCTTCACGAACGACGTGGTGTCCTCCATCGCCCACCCGTACGCGGTGGTGCCGTACTCCTTGATGGCGGTCACGAACGGCACGCCGTCGTTGGCGGCCTGGCGCTCGGTCATCCCCACCGACGCCACCTGCGGGTTGCCGAACACGGCGTGGGGGACGATCGAGTAGTCCATCAGCCAGGGGTCGTCCGGGTGGGCGACGTTGTGGAACACCACCTTCGCCTCGGCGTTGGCGACGTGCTTGAGCTGGTAGCGGTTGGTGATGTCGCCCAGCGCCCAGATGCCCGCCACGTCGGTCTGCAGGTCCTCGTGCACGACCACCCGCCCTGACGGGTCGGTGCGCACGCCGGTCTTCTCCACCGCCAGCTCGTCGCTGTTCGGGATCCGACCGGTGGCCACGAGCACCTCGTCGACCTCGAGCACCGACTCCTCGCCCTGGTGCACCAGGTGCAGGCGGACGGTGCCATCCGCGGTGCGCTCGACGAGCCGGACCGCCGTCTCGAGGTGGAGGTCGAAGCGCCCGGCCACGATGTCGGTGTACCGGTGGGAGATGTCGCCGTCCTCCGAGCGCAGCAGGTGCGGCCCCCGGTTCAGGATCGACACGCGGGTGCCGAACGCCTCGAACACGTGACCGAGCTCGGTGGCGATGTAGCCCCCGCCGAGCACGGCCATGCGCTCGGGCAGCGCCGGCAGGCGCATCACCGTGTCGGAGGTGTGGAACCCGACGTCGGCCAGGCCGGGCACGTCGGGGATGTACGGGCGGGCACCGGCGGCGAGGATGAACCGCTCGCCGCGGATGCGCTCGCCGCCCACCTGGAGGACCTTGTGGTCGACGAACTCGCCGTGGCCCTGGAAGACGGTGATGTTCGAGCAGTCCTCGATGCGGTAGCGCTCGCCGCCGGCGACGATGGGGTCGATGCGCCCGAAGATGCGCTCGACGATGCCGGGCCAGTCGACGCCGTCGAGGGTGGCGCGGACGCCGTAGCGCTCGGACTCGCGAACGTGCATCGCCACGTCGGCGGCGTAGATGAACATCTTCGACGGGATGCACCCGACGTTGAGGCAGGTGCCGCCGAACACGCCGCGCTCCACCAGCGCGATGCGCATGCCGTCGAGCTCGGGCGGGATGGCGTTGCCCGAGCCGGTGCCGACGATGACGAGGTCGAAGTCGTGGTCGCTCAGGTGTCCGGGCTCCATGTCGTCGAGCCTGCCATCCGAGGCACCGGGCGGCCGGCGCGGCGGCGGGCGGCGGCGTGCTCGATTCGACGCTGCACCGGCTGGACGGCTGCCCAGACCGCCACGCCGACGACCAGCGACAGCAGGAGCCCGAGGAGCGGCCAGCGGTCGCTGACGAGCGGGTGCACCTGGACGTGCGTGAGGTAGATGTACAGCGACGCGCTGGCCAGCGGCCCGATCAGGCGGGACGCGAAGCGGGGCAGCGGCAGCGTGGGCACCCACACGAGGAGCAGGAGCCCGAGGAACAGCACCGCCTCCCGGCGCCCGTCGCCGAAGAACCCCACGGTCGATGTGGCCGCGACCGCCGTGACGGCGGCGCGCTGCGCCGTGGACCGAGCGCTCGCCGCGAGCCACCCGAGCAGGAACACCCACGCGATCTCGTGGGGCCGGAAGAACGGGCGGTGGTGCTCGCCCAGCGCGATGACGTCGAAGCGGACGGCCAGCGCCGGCACCAACAGCAGCGCCGGGAGCGCGACCGGGTGTCGGCGCTCGAACCGGCGGATGGCCGGCACCCGGAACGCCACGGCGAGCACGACGAGCGCCTGCACCAGGACCTCGACGAACCAGTACGCCCAGCGACCGCGCCCGCCGATCCAGCCGTGCAGCAGGAGGCCGTGGGCGAGGTCGAAGTCCTCGGTCAGGGCCGCCACCGCGCCGATCCAGGCGATGGAGGGCACCGCGACGCGGGCGAGGCTGCGGCCCCACGAGCCCGAGCGCAGCTGGAACCGGGCGACGTTGAACCCGGACGCGGCGAACAGCACGTGCGCGCCGCCACCCACCAGGAACGTGCCGGTGTGGCTCGCCACGATGAGCACGATCGACACGGCGCGGAGCACGACCCCGGTGTCCACGCGTGCGATGCGTGACCGGGCGGCGGGCGCTGCGCCGAGCCGGTCGAGCTCCCCGACCGGCCGGAGGTGCCAGGCGTCGGGCAGGTGCCCGAGCCGCTCCTCGAGGGCGATCGATGCCTCCACGTAGGTGAGCGAGTCGCCGCCGAGGGAGACGAAGGTGTCGTCCGGCCTCGGCGTGCTGCCGAGCAGGCGGCCCAGCAGCGCGGTGACCGGCCCATCGGCGGCGGTCGGGGTCGTGGGCCCGGTGACGGCGGCGCGGACCAGCGCCCGCAGCGCGACCTGGTCCACCTTGCCGTTGGGCAGGCGGGGCAGGTCCTCGACGACCGCAGCGGCGACCGCCCCGAACGGGAGCGACGTGTGCTCGACGACGAGTCGGCGCGCGGCCGGCGCGTCGGCGCCGGCCGGGAGCGCCAGGGCGACGCCTTCGTCGTCGCCGTCCACGTCGGCCGTGATGCCGTGCTCGTCGAGGAGCGCGGCGACGCGACCGAGGTCGATGCGGAGCCCGAACAGCTTCACGAACGGTCGGCGGCGTCCCACGATCCGGACCAGGCCGTCGCCGTCGATGCGGGCGAGGTCGCCCGTGCGCAGCTCGTCCAGCGTGGCCCCAGCGGCCAGGTCCCCCGGGGACGTGGCGTACCCGAGCATCACGTTCGGGCCCGCGTAGACCAGCTCGCCCTCGTCCGGTGCGGCGCCGTCCACGGCCTCGAGCCGGAAGGAGCCGCCGGGCACGGGGACGCCGACGGCGTCGGGGCACGTCGCGGCGAGCTCCGGTGGGAGGTACGCCATCCGGGCGGTCGCCTCGGTCTGCCCGTACATGACGACGAGCTCGAAGCCGGCCACCGCACCGAGCTCGGCCCAGCTGCGCACGGCGCTCGGGTCCATCCGACCGCCCGCCTGGGTGAGGAGCCGCAGGGACGGGTGCCGTCGGTCCGGGAAGCCCGAACGGTCGAGCAGGTCGAAGGTGTGGGGGACGCCGGCGAGGTTCGTCACCCCGTGCTGGTCGACGGCGCCCCAGAAGCACGGGTCGACCACGGACGCAGAGGTGCACACCACCGTGGCGCCGACCGAGAGGTGGCTGTGGAGGACGGACAGCCCGTAGCAGTACTGGAGCGGGAGCGAGGAGATCGCGCGGTCGTCCGGTCGCAGCCGCAGCGATGCGGCGACGGCACGTGCGTTGGCGTCGAGGTTGGCCTGTGACAGGCGGACGAGCTTCGGCGACCCGGTGCTGCCGGACGTGGACAGCAGGAGGGCGAGATCGGGGTGGAGCTCGTGGGCGCTGCCTCGGCGGCGCTCGACCAGCGAGGCTCGGTCGCCCACCCGTCCGACGACGACGTCGGGGTCGTAGACCTCGACGAGGCTGCTGCTCCGGTCGTCGGACGCGGTCAGCAGCACCGCATGCCCGCCTCGCAGCGCGCCGAGGTACCAGGCGATGGTCTCGAGGTCGTTGGCCGCCTCGAGGAGCACCAGCCGACGCGTGGGGCCGAGCTGGGCCGCCGCCGCGTCGGCATGCTCGCGCAGCCGGGTGTAGCTCCACGGCGTGCCGTCGACGTCGATGACCGCGGTCGCGGTGCCGTGGCGCGCCAGGTCGTCGACGAACCCGATGCCCACGCCCGTCCGCGGGCCGCCCTCGGTCAGCGTCATGCGGAGGCAGCCTACTGACCGACGTTAGGGTGACCTAACGGAGTGGTCTCGTGCGGGATCGTGCCCCCGACAGGAATCGAACCTGTGGCCTACCGCTTAGGAGGCGGTCGCTCTATCCGACTGAGCTACGAGGGCGCCGGGGCGAGGCTAGCCAGGGCTCCGCCGGGTCAGGGACTGCCGTCCGATCTCCATCGAGGTGCCCACCGCCGACCGGTCCGAGGAGCCGAACGGCCACTGGGCCGGAACGACCCCGAACTGGGGGCTACTGCGCCGGTACCTGCTCGGCGACCTCGGCGCGGGCGCGGCGGGCGGCGCGGTGCGCCTCCTGCTCCTCCTCGTGCACCTTGATGCCGCCCATCACGGCGCCGAGCATGGCGCCGAACCCGGCGCCGGCGAAGGGGCCGGCGAGCCCGGCGACGCCCATCACGGCCGTGTCCGTGCCGGAGGCCACGATCGCGATCGCGATGACCGCCACGGTGCCGATGGTGCCGAGCACCGCCCCGATGAGGGTGGCGCGCACGACCGTCGGTCCGAACAGCTCCTTCGAGTCCTGTGCCATGGAATCCACGATAACTCTGCGATCAACTCGACAAAACCCGGGGCTCAGCCGGGGAGGGCCTCGAGGTCGGCTTCGAGCTGCGGCGCGAGGGAGTCGAGCAGGTCGAAGTCGCCGGGCACGGGCGTCACCGTGGACTCGTCGATGCCGCTCGAGACCTCGATCGTGGCGCTCACCGAGCCGACGAGGAACACGCGCATGCGGAAGTCCATCGTGAGCGGCTCCGGCAGCTGCGGGTGGGCCATGGTGACCACCAGGTCGACGAGCGCGCCCCGCTCGCCGTAGCTGTCGTCACGCTCCGCGGCGAGCTCGAGGGTCATGTCGAAGCCGTCCTGGGTGATCGACGCGGGCTGGCACGAGTTGATGGCGTCGACGACCCGGTCGAGGCTCGTGTCCTCGAGGTTCCGGGGGGTCGGGTCGAAGCCCACGGTGACGGCGCGGTCGTGCTCACCGGCGAACTCCCGCTCCACCTCGTCGTCCTCGTCGTCCGCGTCGGCGAGGAGCTCGGCGGCATCCGGGCAGGCCTCCTCCAGCGCCTGCTGCGTGGCCTCGTCGTCGCCGCTGTCGTCGTCTCCCTCGGCCGCCACCTCGGTGTAGCCCGGGCCGATCGCCGACGCATCGGGCAGCAGCGCCTCGAGCTCCTCGGCGGGCACCTCGCCCTCGGCCGCCTCGTCGCCTCCGTCGGGAGCGGTGGTCGAGGTGGTCTCCTCGAGCTCGTTCCCGGCGGTGGTCGTGGTCGTGGTCGCGGTGTCGTCGTCGTCACCGCCGCAGGCGGCGAGCAGCAGGGCGGCGCTCAGGCCGACGCCGCCCAGGGTGCGGCGGATGCGGCGGTCTCGGGAGGTGGCGGTGCGGCGGCGCGTCGACATGGCGGAGCATCCTGCCCGAGCCGGGCGGAACGGTTCGCATCGGTCGACGCGGGTGACGAGATCCGGAGAGCCGGCCGCCTGGATGGCCGGTTCCGCCTTCAGGCGACGGGCTTGCAGTCGTGGCCGCAGCCCTCGCCACCCTCGCCCGGCACGGCGGCAGGGCGGTGCAGCACGGCCTTCACGGGCACGAGCCGGGCGGTGCGGGCCTCGACGTCGACCCCCTCGGCCCGCGCGTCGATGATGAGCGAGTAGCCCCCGACCTCGTTCGGCGGCACGACCAGGCTCGCGGTGGGATGGCCCGCCAGGTTGGTGGCGCTGGTGCGACCGCACTCGGCGACGAACGCGCCGTCCGACCACGTCAGGTACGTGGACACGAGGTGCGGCGGGCCGTCCTCGCCGGAGGTGGCCAGGTAGGCGGGGCGCTCGTGCGCCGCCAGCTCCTCGCGCAGCGCGTCCAGGTCCACGGGGATCGACATGGGCCCAGCGTAGGACCGGTGCGCGACGGCGGGTCAGCTCCGATCAGAGCCGCAGGGTGCCGTCGACGGTCTGCTGGGCGACGGATCGGACGGTGAGGTTGTTGCCGCGGGCGTGACGCCGCAGCCGCTCGAACGCCGCCTGCATGTCGTCACCGTGCCGCTCGGCGAGGACGCCCTTCGCCTGCTCGATCACGACGCGGCTGTCGAGCGCGCTCTGCAGCTGCTCGGCGAGCCGGCTGCTGCGCTCGTGCAGGCGCACCGCGTAGATGTAGGAGACCGCCACGTCGGCGAGCATCTGCGCCGTGCCGAGCTGCGTGGGCGTCAGCGCGGTGGGCTCGCAGTTGATGATGTCCAGCGCGCCGACGAGATCGCCCCGACCGGTGAGCGGGAGGGCGTGGATGGATCGCGCGCCGGCATCCAGGGCCTTCGGCACGAACTCGGGGTAGTGGTCGGCCACGGCCTCGAGGTCGGGGACGAGGATGCGGCGGCCGGTGCGGACGGCCTCGACGCAGGGCCCGTCGCCGACGACCACCTCCAGCTCCTCGACCCGCGCCCCCACCTCGCTGTTCGACGTGCTCACCGTGAGGTCGCTGTCCTCGAGCAGCAGCACGCCGACGCCGTCGGCCGGGAGAAGCTCGACGCAGCGATCGCTCAGGTCCTTCAGCACCGCCTCGATGGAGTCGTGGCCACCCAGGCTGCGGGCGAAGTCGACCAGGGCGCCAGCGATGTCGGAGTCGTCGGCGTGCACGCCCATGCCCAGGACCCTAGGGGGTGAGGCGGGCTGCCGCCCCGTCGGCGTCCGGTGGGGATCAGGCCACGGCGTCGGGGGTGGTGACGACGACCCGCACGTCCGTCACGCCCGCGTCGCGCAGCAGCGCCTCCACCGTCTCCGCCGCCTTGGCCTCGCCGGTGGCCCGCAGCTCGCTGTCAGCGGCGGCCTCGGCCAGGCGCCGCACCGCCTCCCGGTAGAGCTTCGCGTCGGACGTCGGCTCGTCGCTGAAGGCGCCGCCCACCCGGTCGACGACGCCGCGGTCGCGGTCGAGCACGGTCGACGCGTCGTGGTCGAGGACCGGATCGGCGAGGCGCGCCGGCGGCAGCAGGACGGTGACGGAGCCGTCCTCGGCGACGATCACGGAGCCCTCGTCGAGCTCGCCGAGGTCCACGACCGCGTCCACCGCGCCCTGGGCCAGGAAGGTGGTCCGCTCGCCCTTCAGGAAGCCGGGCACGTAGCGCGTGCGCTCCTCGACGTCGACCACCACCTGGAACTCGCCGGTGGCGGCGTGCAGCTCGGCGATCTCCTCGAGGGAGTCGAGGACGGCGGCGTGGTCGCGCACCACCGTCTCGGAGCGGAACGGGTTGCCGAACAGGGACGGCAGCCCGATCAGCGTGGCGGCGAGGGCGAGGACGACGACACCGGCGGCCACCCCCACGATCGTCTTGAGCGCGCGCTTCATGCCTGCAGTCAACCGGCGTCGAGGGCAGATCGTTCCGGATCCGCCGAATCGTCATGCAGATCGTCACATGCGACCCGATCTCGCTGGTCAGATGGACGGTCGAAGCGCTCGTCTCAGGAGCAGTCGACGCAGAGGCCGACCAGGTCGAGCCGGTGGTGGTCGGGCTCGAACGACATGGTGGCAGCGACTCGTGCCAGCACGCGGTCGAGCTCGCCCTCCACCGCCGGGTCGAGCGTGAAGTCGGCGACGCCGCCGCACTGCCGGCAGATGAGGTGGTGGTGGTGCTCGGTGAGGTCCTCGGCCAGCTCGTACCGCGCGAAGTCGTCGTTGGTCACGATGCGGTGGACCACCAGGGCCTGCTCGAGCACGGCCAGGTTCCGGTAGGCGCTGGACTGGGCGAGCGTGCGGTCGAGCTCGAGGATCTGGGGGATGGTGAGCGGGCCCTCTGCCCGGTCGAGCACGTCCACGAGGGTGCGGCGTCCGGTGGTGTACCGCTGGCCGGCGCCGCGCAGCCGGGCCGCGGCGATGTCGTGCAGCTCGGAGCCGGCCATCAGCAGGAGCCTCCGCCCTCGGTGTGGTGGGCGAGGTGGGTGTCGTCGACCAGGAGCTGCCCGTCGGGGAGCCGCAGCACGCGGCCCTCGAAGGCCCTGCGGAGGTTCGGCTCGGTGAGGACCTCCTCGGGCGGACCGGCGGCGATCAGCTCGGTGGCGAGGAGCACCACCAGGTCGCACCGCCGGGCGTCGGCGAGGTCGTGGGTGGACACCACCACGATGCGCCCGGCTGCGACCTCGTCGGCCACGACGTGGAGGATGACGTCCTTCGACACGAGGTCGAGTCCCGTCACCGGCTCGTCGAGCAGCAGGATCGGCGCCTGCTGGGCGATGCCCTGGGCGACGAGGACGCGCTGGCGCTGCCCGCCGGAGAGCTCGTGGAGCGAGCGGTCGGCGAGGTCGGCCACCTCGAGGCGCGCCATCGCCGCGTCGACGGCGGCGTGGTCGCCGGTCCGCAGGCGCCGGAACGGCCCGCGCTCGGCGTAGCGGGCCATGCGCACGGTCTCCCGGACCGTGATCGGCAGCGAAGGGTCGACCGTGGTGGTCTGCAGCACCAGGGCGACCGCCGCACCTCCGGTGTCGACTCGACCGGCCGCGGGGGCCTGGAGGCCGGCGATGGCTCGCAGGAGGGTCGACTTGCCCGAGCCGTTGGGGCCGATGACCGCCACCGACGTCCCGGCGTCGACCGCCAGGGAGGTGGCGTCGAGGGCGAGCCGGTTGCCGTGCTGGACGCGCAGGTCCTCGATGCGGAGGTGAGGTGTGGGGACCACGAGCCGGAGGGTACCCACGAAACGAGGGTGGTTCTCATTTGCAGTGTGGCGCGGGCGTCCGTACGCTCGATCCGGAACGAGAACTGTTCTCAGTTCTGGCCCCCGAAGTGAGAAACCATGCCCCGCCTCCTGCTCACCCTCCTCGCCGCCAGCCTGCTCCTCGTCGCCGCGTGCGGCGACGACGACGGCGCCGCAGCCGGTGGCGGCCCGCGCATCGCCGTCACCACCGCCGTGCTCGGCGACGTCGTCGGACAGCTGCTCGCCGGCCAGGCCGAAGTGGTCACGATCATGCCGAGGGGGGCCAGCCCGCACGACTTCCAGGCGTCGGCCCAGCAGGCGGCGTCGCTGGCCGGCGCCGACGCCATCGTGGTGAACGGCGGCGGGTTCGAGGAGGGCCTGCTCTCGGTCGTGGAGGCCGCCGCCGCCGACGGGGTCCCCGTCGTCGAGGCGCTCGACGCCGCGGGCGAGGAGGAGGCGGCCGGCCACGAGGCGGCCGACGGGGACGAGCACGAGCACGAGGCCGGCGTCCACTTCTTCACCGACCCGCTCCTGATGGCCGACGCCGTGGAGGGCATCGCCGACGGGCTGGCGTCCGTGGTGCCGGCGCTCGACGAGGACCGGCTGCAGGCGTCGGCCGACGAGCTGCGCGAGGAGCTCGAGGTGCTGCACGGGGAGCTGGCCGGCGTGCTCGACGCCGTACCCGCCGATCGGCGGAAGCTGGTCACCGACCACGACGTGTTCGGCGCCTTCGCCGAGCGGTACGGCTTCGAGGTGATCGACACGGTCGTCCCGTCCGGCACGACCTCCGACGGTGTGAGCGGCGGGAGCCTCGCACGGCTCGCCGACACGCTGCGCCGGGCCGGCGTCCGGGCCGTGTTCACCGAAGCGACCGCGTCGGCCGACCTCGCCGAGACGCTGGCGGCGGAGGTCGGCGACGTGGAGGTCGTGCCCCTGCACGCCGAGACCCTGGGGCCCGAAGGCAGCGGGGCCGGCACCTACGCAGGCATGCTCCGCGAGAACGCGGCGCGCATCGCGGCGGCGCTGGGCCGGTGACAGGACGATCGGAGCGAGCGTGCTCGACCTGGTGACCGAGGCCTTCGAACCGGCCTTCATGCAGCGGGCGCTCGTCGGCGCCCTCGTCGCCGTGGTGGCCACATCGCTCGTGGGCACGTGGGTCGTGCTGCGCGGCCTGGCGTTCCTCGGCGACGCGCTGGCCCACGGCGTCATCCCCGGGCTCGCCCTGGCGGTGCTCTGGGGCTTCAGCCCCATCGCCGGCGCGCTGGGCGCTGCGCTCGTCATGAGCGGCGCGGTGACCCTCGTGTCCACCCGCACCGTCGTGCGCGAGGAGACCGGCATCGGGCTGCTGTTCGTCGGGATGCTGGCGCTCGGCGTCATCATCGTGTCGCGGTCGGAGACGTTCACCACCGACGTCACTGCGCTGCTCTTCGGCGACGTGCTCGGCGTCACCGAGGGCGACATCCGCGGCCAGCTCGTCGCCACCGCCGTGGTCGTGGCCGTGGTGGCGCTCGGGCACCGGGCGTTCCTCGCCCTGACCTTCAACCGCGACAAGGCGGCCACCCTCGGGCTCCACCCCGCGCTCGCCCAGGGCGCGCTGCTCGCCGTGCTCGCCGTGAGCATCGTCGCCAGCTTCCAGGCCATCGGGACGCTGCTGGTGTTCGGCCTGCTCGTCGGGCCGCCCGCGACGGCATCCCTGCTCGTGCGGCGCGTCCCGCTCATGATGCTGGTCTCGGTCGTGGCCGGAGCGCTGGCGGTCGTGGTCGGCCTGCTCGTCAGCTTCCACCACGGGACGGCCGGCGGGGCGACCATCGCCGGCGTCGCCGTCGCCGAGTTCTTCGCCGTGCTCGTGGGCATCGAGGTCCGCCGGTGGGCTGCGGCGAACGCTCCCACCGGCGCTCGCCGCAGCCCGCGCTAGCCGCCCTCCACGAGGTGCGCGGCGTCGCAGAGGTGGAGCACGCGCCGGGCGACCGCCGAGGGCCCTCGCAGCTGGAGGGCACCGCCGGCGGAGCGGCAGCGGGCCGCGTGGCGCAGCAGCACGTCGACCCCGTCGCCGCTGAGCGCGTCGAGCCGGCTCGCGTCGACGACGATGCGGACCCGGTCGTTCTCCTCAAGCTGGCGCAGCCACTGGTGCAGGGTCGGCGCGGTGTACGCGCACAGCGGTCCGGCGAGGGCGCACACGGTGACCTCGCCCTCGAAGCGCATCGTGATGTCGAGGACGTCGCGCGGGCCGGCGCCCTCGGTGGTCGGCTCGAACAGCCACGTGGTCATGCGCCCGCTCCGCTGGCCTGCGACCAGCCCGACCCGTACCCCTCGTGGGCGAGCCGCAGCGACTGGAGGGCGTCGGCGACGCTGCTGAACACCGCGCAGCGGCCGGCGGCGCCGCTGCGCTGCAGGATCACCCGGGCCGTGTGGCGCCGGGCCACCACGCAGACGGCGTCACAGCTGTCGATGAGCCGCCCGATGAACCGGTCGAGCTCGCCGCCCACCAGGGTCAGGTCGGTGAGGTCGAGGATCGTCGGGCCGGTGTGGTCGCCGAGGGCGGCCATCGACCGCCGGAGGTCGTCGTCGTTCGCGCACCCGTCGAGGTGGACGATCCGGACCTCGTCGAGCAGCTCCTCGCGGGCGCAGCTCATCGGCGCCACCCCTGGACGTGTCCGCCTCGATCGTGCCGCCGTGACCGCATGTGACCCCCTTCAGGTGCCGCCCTAAGGGTGAGGCTCTCCGCGGGGGTCTGGGCGGGGAAGTGGTGTGACGATATCCACACGGTGTGGAAACCGCAACACGTTCGTCACAGCCGCCAGGCGTGGCGGCCGGCGGCGCTCTGCTAGAGGACCTCGCGGACGTCGAGCACCAGCAGCACGGCGAGCAGCGCGATCACCGTGACGTTCAGCGCCGTGATGTACCACTTCCAGCGGTGGTCGCTGGCGTGGAAGCGGCGGATGCTGGCCACGTTGAAGGCGATGGCGACCGGACCGATCACGAGCCCGAGGGCGGGCCCCACGCCGCTGGCCAGGCCGAGCGCGGGCAGCAGCCACGGGAACACCACGTAGGCGAGCGTGCAGCGGATGCCCGAGAGCAGGATCGACGTGCTGAACACCCGGGTGGCCTGGTCCTCGCTGACCGGCCGGACGGGCAGGGCGGTCTCCACCGTCTCTGCGTGCTGCACCGGCCCAGTCTCGTCGCACCGACCCGCCGCGAGCAAAGCCCCACGCGTTGGGCAGGAGGGCGCACGGAGCGGGGCGAACGATCGGCCATGACAACTGGCACCGGGGACTTCGAGGATCGCCTCGACACCCGCAGCCGCCATGTCGACGCCGTCGCTGGGGAGCGTCAGGCGGTCCTGCGTCGTGATCGAGCCCGACGGAAGAAGGAGCTGCTCACCCGGCGGCTCCAGCGCATCCACGCGATGCTCGACGACTGCAGCGACCCCGACCACCTCACGGTGGCCGGGGTCCCGCAGCTCGAGCTCGCCAGCTGATCGAGCTGGCTACCCCAGGGGGCGGTCGGTGGGCGCCACCGGCCGGGGCAGCGCCGTCTCCCCCACCAGGGCCTCGTCCACGGCCGCGGCGCAGGCCCGACCCTCGGCGATGGCCCACACGATGAGGCTCTGGCCGCGGCCCATGTCGCCGCACACCCACACGTCGTCGACGCTGGTGCGGTAGTCGCCGTCGCGGGACACGTTGGTGCGCTCGTCGAGGTCGACGCCAAGCTGCTCGAGCAGGCCGCCCCGCTCCGGGCCGGTGAAGCCCATCGCCAGCAGCACGAGCTGGCACTCGAGCTCGAAGTCGGAGCCCTCGACCTTCTGGAACCGGCCGTCCACCATCTCGACCTCGTGGGCCCGCAGCCCGACCAGGTTGCCCTCGGCGTCCCGGACGAACTCCTCGGTGTTGACGCTGTACACGCGCTCGCCGCCCTCTTCGTGGGCGGACGTGACCTTGTAGGTCATCGGGAAGGTGGGCCACGGGTTCGCGGCGGCGCGCTCCTCCGGCGGGCGGGGCAGGATCTCGAACTGGTGGATCGACCGGGCGCCCTGCCGGTGCGCGGTGCCGAGGCAGTCGGCCCCGGTGTCGCCGCCGCCGATGATCACCACGTCCTTGCCGTTGGCGGTGATGGGCACGTCGTCGACGTCGAGGTCGCCGTGCTGGGCCCGGTTGGCCCACGGCAGGTACTCCATGGCCTGGTGGACGCCGTCGCCCTCCCGCCCGGGGATGGGCAGGTCGCGCCACTGGGTGGCGCCGCCGGCGAGGACGATGGCGTCGAAGTCGCGGCGCAGCTCGTCCACGCTCACGTCGACGCCGACGTTCGCGCTCGTGCGGAACTCGGTGCCCTCGGCCTCCATCTGGGCGAGGCGCCGGTCGATGTGGCGCTTCTCCATCTTGAACTCGGGGATGCCGTAGCGGAGCAGGCCGCCGATGCGGTCGGCGCGCTCGAACACGACGACGTCGTGGCCGGCGCGCGTGAGCTGCTGGGCGGCGGCCAGCCCGGCCGGCCCGGAACCGATGACGGCGACCTTCTTGCCCGTCTTGGTGGACGGCAGGACCGGCGTGACCCAACCGTGCTCCCAGGCGTGGTCGATGATCTCGACCTCGACCTGCTTGATGGTCACCGGGTCCTGGTTGATGCCGAGCACGCACGCGCCCTCGCACGGGGCGGGGCACAGGCGACCGGTGAACTCCGGGAAGTTGTTCGTGGCGTGCAGGCGCTCGATGGCGTCGCGCCAGCGGTCGCGGTACACGAGGTCGTTCCAGTCGGGGATGAGGTTCCCGAGCGGGCAGCCGTTGTTGCAGAACGGGATGCCGCAGTCCATGCACCGGGCGGCCTGGCGCTGGAGGTGGTCCTCGGGGAAGTCCTCGTAGACCTCCTTCCAGTCGCGCAGCCGGACCGGCACGGGCCGACGGGTCGGCGTCTCGCGGTCGTACTTGAGGAAGCCCTTGATGTCGGCCACGTCGTTACTCCTTGTCCAGCGCCGCGGACGCCATGATCGCTTCGTTGACGTCGATGCCCTCGATGCGGGCCTTCTCCGCCGCCTCGAGGACCCGCTTGTAGTCCTCGGGCATGACCTTCTTGAAGTGCCGCACGTTGGTGTGCCAGCGATCGAGGATGCGCTGCGCGACCGCCGAGTTCGTCTCGGCGAGGTGGGTGCGGATGGTGGCCCGGAGCCACTCGGCGTCGGCCTCGTCCAGCGGGTCGAGGTCGACCATCTCGGTGTTCAGGTTCCGGTGGAACAGGTCGTCGGGGTCCCACACGTAGGCGATGCCGCCCGACATGCCGGCGCCGAAGTTCCGGCCGGTCTCGCCGAGCACCACCGCCCGGCCACCCGTCATGTACTCGCAGGCGTGGTCGCCCACGCCCTCGACCACGGCGGTGGCGCCCGAGTTGCGGACGCAGAACCGCTCGCCCACCACGCCCCGGATGAAGACCTCGCCGGCGGTGGCGCCGTAGAGGATCACGTTGCCGGCCACCACGTTCTCCTCGGCCACCAGCTTCGGGTGGCTCTCCTCGGGCGGGCGCACGACGATGCGGCCACCGGACAGGCCCTTGCCCAGGTAGTCGTTGGCATCGCCGAACAGCCGCATCGTGACCCCACGGGGGACGAAGGCGCCGAAGCTCTGGCCGGCCGAGCCGGTGAACCGGATCTGGATCGTGTCGTCGGCCAGGCCGTCCTCGCCGTGGTGCAGCGAGATCTGGTTGCCGAGCATGGTGCCCACCGTGCGGTTGAGGTTCCGGATCGGCAGGTCGATCTCCACGGGCTGCTGCTCGAGGATGGCCGGTCGGGCCCGGTCGATCAGCTCGTTGTCGAGCGCCTCCTCGAGGCCGTGGTCCTGGGTCTTCGAGCAGAACAGGTCCTGCTCCCACGGCGACTCGGGCTTGTGGAGGATGGGCGTCAGGTCGAGCCCGTCGGCCTTCCAGTGGCTGATCGCCCGCTGCGTGTCGAGGAGCTCGACGTGCCCGATGGCCTCCTCGAGGGTGCGGAAGCCGAGCTCGGCGAGCAGCTCGCGCACCTCCTCGGCGATGAACTCCATGAAGTTCACGACGTACTCGGCCTTGCCGTTGAACCGCTTGCGCAGCTCGGGGTTCTGCGTGGCCACGCCCACCGGGCAGGTGTCGAGGTGGCAGACCCGCATCATGATGCAGCCCGACACCACGAGCGGCGCGGTGGCGAATCCGAACTCCTCGGCGCCGAGCAGGGCGGCGATCATCACGTCGCGGCCGGTCTTCAGCTGGCCGTCGACCTGCACGACGATGCGGTCGCGCAGGCCGTTCACCAGCAGGGTCTGCTGGGTCTCGGCGAGGCCGAGCTCCCACGGCGTGCCCGCGTGCTTGAGCGAGTTCAGCGGCGAGGCGCCGGTGCCGCCGTCGTGGCCGGAGATGAGCACCACGTCGGCCTTGGCCTTCGACACGCCGGCCGCCACCGTGCCCACGCCCACCTCGGACACCAGCTTCACGTGGATGCGGGCCTGCGGGTTGGCGTTCTTGAGGTCGTGGATCAGCTGCTTGAGATCCTCGATCGAGTAGATGTCGTGGTGCGGCGGGGGCGAGATCAGGCCCACGCCCGGCGTGGAGTACCGGGTCTTGGCGATCCACGGCCACACCTTCTGGCCGGGCAGCTGGCCACCCTCACCGGGCTTGGCACCCTGGGCCATCTTGATCTGGATGTCGTCGCTGTTCGTGAGGTAGTTCGACGTGACGCCGAAGCGCCCCGAGGCGACCTGCTTGATGGCCGACCGGCGCGAGTCGCCGTTCTCGTCCGGGACGAACCGCTCGGGGTCCTCGCCGCCCTCGCCGGTGTTCGACTTGGCGCCGAGGCGGTTCATGGCGATGGCCAGCGTGGTGTGGGCCTCCTCGGAGATCGACCCGTACGACATGGCCCCGGTGGAGAAGCGCTTGACGATCTCGGAGACCGGCTCGACCTCCTCGATGGGGATCGGCGTGCGGCCCTCGGTCTTGAAGCCGAACAGGCCGCGCAGGGTGGCCAGGTTCCGGGCCTGGTCGTTCACCCGGCTCGTGTACTCCTTGAAGATCTCGTACCGGCCGGTGCGGGTCGAGTGCTGGAGCTTGTAGACGGTCTCGGGGTTGAACAGGTGGTACTCGCCTTCGCGGCGCCACTGGTACTCGCCGCCCACCCACAGGTCGCGGTGCGCCGACTCGGACGGGCGGGGCAGGTAGGCGTAGCGGTGCCGGCGGGCGACCTCCTCGGCGATGACCTCGAGGCCGATGCCGCCGAGCTTGGTGGTGGTGCCCGTGAAGAACTCGTCGACCAGGTCCTGGGCCAGCCCCACCGCCTCGAACACCTGGGCGCCGGTGTAGGACGCCACCGTCGAGATGCCCATCTTGGACATGATCTTGAGCACGCCCTTGGTGCAGGCCTTCACGTAGTTGCGGTGGGCCTTGCGCTTGGGGACGTTCTGGATGACGCCGTGGTCGATCAGGTCGTCGATGGTCTCGAACGCCAGGTACGGGTTGATGGCGGCGACGCCGTAGCCGATGAGCAGCGCCATGTGGTGCACCTCACGGGCGTCGCCGCACTCGACGACGAGGCCGACCTGGGTGCGGGTCTTCTCGCGGATGAGGTGGTGGTGCACCGCCGAGGCGAGCAGCAGCGAGGGGATGGGGGCCAGCTCGCTGTTCGAGTGGCGGTCGGAGAGGATGATGATCTTGGCGCCGTCGGCGATGGCGTCGGAGACCTTGGCGAACACGTCGTGGATGGCGCGGCGCATGCCCTCGCCGCCCTCGGCCACCGGGTACAGCCCGTCGATGGCGAAGGGCTTGAAGTGCTCCATGTCGCCGTCGTCGTTGATGTACAGGAGCTTGGCCAGGTCCTCGTTGTCGATGATCGGCGTGGGCAGCACGACCTGCCGGCACGACTCCGCCGTCGGCTCGAGCAGGTTGCCCTCGGGCCCGAGGGTGGTCTGCATCGACGTCACCTGCTCCTCGCGGATGGCGTCGAGCGGCGGGTTGGTCACCTGCGCGAACTGCTGGGTGAAGTAGTCGAACAGCAGTCGGCTGCGGTTGCTCAGCACCGCCACGGGGGTGTCGGTGCCCATGGAGCCGATCGGCTCGACCCCGTTGGTGGCCATCGGCGCCAGCAGGATCTTGAGCTCCTCGGTGGTGTAGCCGAACACACGCTGGTGCTTGACCACCGACGCGTGCTGCGGCGTGAGCAGGAACCGGGGCGGCAGGTCGTCGAGGCGGATGAGGCCCTCGTGGATCCAGTCCTCGTACGGCTCCGCCTCGGCGAGGCCGCGCTTGATCTCCTCGTCCTCGACGATCCGGCCCTCGGCGGTGTCGACCAGGAACATGCGACCGGGCTGGAGGCGGCCCTTGCGGACGACCGTCGACGGGTCGATGTCGAGCACGCCGACCTCGGACGCCATGACGACGAGGCCGTCCTCGGTGACCCAGTAGCGGGAGGGGCGCAGGCCGTTGCGGTCGAGCACGGCGCCGATGACGGTGCCGTCGGTGAAGGCGATGGAGGCCGGGCCGTCCCAGGGCTCCATGAGCGAGGCGTGGAACTCGTAGAACGCCCGCTTCCAGTCGGGCATCGTCTCGTGGTTCTCCCACGCCTCGGGCACCATCATCAGGACGGCGTGGGGGAGCGAGCGGCCGGCCAGGTGCAGCAGCTCGAGGCACTCGTCGAAGCGGGCCGTGTCGGAGGCGCCGGCGGTCATGATCGGGAACGCCTTGGCCAGGTCGTCGCCGAACAGGTCGGAGCTGAACGCGCCCTCGCGGGCCCGCATCCAGTTCTCGTTGCCCTGCACCGTGTTGATCTCGCCGTTGTGGGCGATCACCCGGTACGGGTGGGCGAGGGGCCACGAGGGGAACGTGTTCGTGGAGAACCGGGAGTGCACCAGCGCGAGCGCCGTGGTGTAGCGCTCGTCCTGCAGGTCGGGGAAGAAGTCCTGCAGCTGGGGCGTGGTGAGCATGCCCTTGTAGACGATGGTGCGCCCCGAGAGGCTCGGGAAGTACACGCCCTCGACCTCGTGCTCGACCCGCTTGCGCAGGATGAACGTGCGGCGCTCGAGGTCGAGGCCCTCGAGGGGTGCGTCCTCCGGCCCGGCCACGAACAGCTGGCGGAACGTGGGCTCGGCGTCCTGGGCGAAGCGGCCGATCATCGAGTCGTCGACGGGGACCTCGCGCCAGCCGAGGACGCGCAGCCCCTCGCTGTCGGCGATCTTCTCGATGGCGTCGGCGGCCTTGTCGGCGGCCGAGGCGTCCTTCGGCAGGAAGCCGATGCCGACGGCGTACTGGCCGGCCGGCGGCAGCTCGAACCCGCACACCTCACGGAAGAGGGCGTCGGGGATCTGGGTGAGGATGCCGGCGCCGTCGCCGACGTTGTCCTCGGCGCCGGTGGCGCCCCGGTGGTCGAGGTTGCACAGCGAGTCGAGGCCACGGCGGACCATGGCGTGCGACTTGCGGCCGTGCATGTCGACCACGAAGGCCACGCCGCAGGCATCGTGCTCGTACGCAGGGTCGTAGAGGCCCTGCTTCGGGGGAAGGCTGTTCATGGGTTTGCGTCCCGTGGAGAGTCGAACGTCGGGTTCAGGCTCTGCGACAAGGGACGCCGTTGGCCCGTGGCAGTGCGACCAGGGTAGCGAGCGGCCGGGTCCCGGCTGAAAACCGATCCGTGCTTGCCCGTTGAGTTAGGACTGCTTAACATGCCGGGCCATGCGTTCGCTCCGCCACCGCACGTCCGCCGTCCTCCTCGCCCTCGTGCTCGGCGCCAGCACGGGCCTGGCTGCCTGCGGGAACGACGACGGTGCCGATGTGCGCGAGATCGGCGACGAGGGGGGCAGCGGCTCCGGCTCGGCGTCGGGTTCGGCGAGCGGGCCGGCGTCGGGTTCGGCGAGCGGGGTCGAGGAAGGGGCGGCGAGCGGCTCCGCCTCGGGCACGGGGGAGCAGGCATGCTCGCCGGTCGGCGAGGACCTCGAGGGCGACGCCGCCGAGACCGTCGAGATCGCGCTGTCCGAGTACGCCTTCGATCCCTCCGAGCTCGAGGTCGGTGCAGGCGTGGTGACCTTCGCCGCCAGCAACGTCGGCGAGGAGGCCCACGAGCTGGCCTTCCTCCCCGGCGGCGGCGAGGTGCCCTTCACCGAGGACGGTGCCCCGGACGAGGAGGCCCTCGAGGAGGCCGGCGCCTTCGAGCTCGAGGCGTTCGGCCCGGGCCAGGACTGCAACGCCACCTACGAGCTCGAAGCCGGCGAGTACACGCTGTTCTGCATCGTCCCCGCCGAGGACGGCGAGACCCACTACGAGAAGGGCATGTCCGGCACCCTCACCGTGGGGTAGCGGCGTCGATCCGGTCCCACGCCTCGCTCGACAGGAGCTGGTGGGCAGCCGGGAACAGGTCGTACTCCTCCCGGTGGATGTGGTCGCGCAGCGCCATGAGCGCCTGCGGCATCACCGCCCAGGCGTCGACGTCGCCCCGGGCCGCGTCGCGCACCGTCCCGTCGACGTGGCCGTGGTCGGCGCTCAGGCCCTCGGTGTCGATGCCGGCGAGCGCGAGCTCCACGTAGAAGCCGACCTCCTCCGCCGCCGAGTGCGGCACGAGCAGGTCGGCCAGCTCGGCGAGCGGCTCGTGGGCGTCGGCGACGCCGGCGCCGGTGGCAGCCAGGCGCTCGATCGTGCCCACCAGCGCCAGGATCCGGCCGTGGTCCTCGCCCAGCCGGGCGAGCAGGGGGCGGGTCCGGCAGTCGCAGTAGTCGCACACGGTCAAGCCTCCAGGGTGGTGGCGGCGACGGTGGCGCCGAGGTTCCAGCAGGCGTCCCTCGCCTGCTGGTCCGGCGCGTCGATGACCTCCACGTGGTCGGCCACCTGCCGCCACCCCAGGCCGGTGACGATCTTGCCGAGGTCGCGCAGCGCGCCCGCCACGTCGGTGTTGCCGTGCACGGCGCACCCGAACGGGCGGCCCTGCGTCTGCTCGAGGCACGGGTAGTAGATCGTGTCGAAGAAGTGCTTCATCGCCCCGGCCATCATCCCCAGGTTCGCCGGCATGAGCAGCACGTAGCCGTCGGCGGCGAGCGCGTCGGACGCGGTGCACGACAGCGCCGCCTCGGTCACCACCTCGACGTCCTCGAGGCCGTCGGCGCCGGCGCCCTCCCGCACGTCCAGCAGCATCCGGTGCAGCGACGGCGACGGCGTGTGGTGGACGATCAGCAACCGGCTCACCTCCCCAGTATGGGAATTTCGTGTGTGGGTGACAGCAGGTGTCACCCACACACGACAGATCGGGGCTCGTGGGTCGGCGCGCTACCGTCACCGCCGGCTTCCCCCATGCCCACCCCATGGGAGGAAGCATGTCCGTCGATCTCACCGCCGCGGCTCGCGTGCTCGCACGCCAGCAGAGCCTCATCACCACCGAGCAGGCCGACGAGGCCCGGATCAGCCGGAAGGGGTGCCAGCGGCTCGTCGACCGGGGTGTCTGGGAGCGCCTCGATCATGGGGTGTACGGGCCCACCGGTGTCCCGTTGACGCCGCAGCGACGGTTGATGCTCGCGCTCCTGCTCGCACCGGCCGGGTCCCTCGCATCGCACCGTTCGTGTGCCGCGCTCTTGGCGGTCGGCGGTCTGGTGAACCCGGCACCCGAGATCACCATCCCGCGTGGTTCGACCTTGCGGCGTCCCTGGCTCACCGTGCACGAGTCGACCGACCTCGCCCTGGCCGATCGCTGTGTCGTGGAGGGCATCCCCAGCACCGGTCCTCGCCGGCTCGCGATGGATCTCGGCTCCGTCGTGTCCGAGGAGCGCTACCGGCACACGGTCCGAGAGCTCCGATCCCGGTACGGCGTCGGCTTCGAGCAGCTCCTCCGGACGTACCTTCGGCACAAGCGATCGGGGCGGAACGGCGGCGCCGCGCTGCGCGACTGGCTCGATCGATACGCCGACGTCGGTGGGATCGCCGAGTCCGGCTTGGAGCAGCTGGCCCTCGACGCGTTCCTCGATGCCGCACTCCAGCCGACCGCCCAGCACTGGGTGCAGGTCGAGGGCGGTGCCCGTTACCGGATCGACCTGGCGTTCCCCGCGCTGATGATCGCGGTCGAGGTCGACGGCTCCCAGCACGAGGAGCGGCCGGCGCGGCTGGCCGACGCGGAGCGGGACGCTGCGCTCGAAGCGATGGGCTGGACGGTGATCCGCATCAAGGCCAAGACGTTCGCGACGGATCTCGCCCGAGCGATCGAGCTGGTTCGCCGGGCGTCTGTCGTGCATGGGTGACAGCAGGTGTCACCGAGGCACGAAATTCGCGCTAGCGGCGGCGGAGGCCCTTCAGCCTCGCCTGGATGTCGCCGGCCTCCGCCGACGCCACGAGGTCGACCTCCACCTGCAGGTACCACTCGTCGTGGCCTTCGGGGTCGACGAGCACCTGCTCGATGGTCCAGGTGTCGCCCTCGTCGGCCACGACGAACCGGCTCGGGCCCCGGGCGTCGGCGTCGATGCCGATGGTCTCGTGCTCGTCGAAGTACCGGGCGAGCTCCTCGGTGAGCTTGCGCTCGTTCCAGCCCCGGTCGCCGGCCTCGAAGAGGTCCTCGGCCCAGGCCTCCCAGCGCCGGGTGGCCGCGTACTGCACCCAGCGGAACACCCGGGTGCGCACGAGCGCCCGGAAGGCGTGCCGGTCGGTGGTCACGTCGGGGACGCCGGGGTCGTCGGCGACCTCCCGGGCCAGCGAAGCGGGATCGGCGTCGGCGTCGCCGCCCTCGAGCAGCGCCGTCCACTCGTCGAGCAGCGAGGAGTCGGTGGCCCGGATCACCGCGCCGAGCCAGTCCTGGAGCTCGACCACCTCGGGTGTCTTCGCCTCGTCCGGCACCGTGCGCAGCAGGGTCTTGTACACGTCGGACAGGTACCGGAGCAGGAGCCCCTCGGAGCGCTTGATGCCGTAGTGGCGCACGAACGCGGGGAAGTCCATGGCCCGCTCCCACAGGTCGCGCACCACGCCCTTGGGGGCGATGTTGCGGTCGCCGATCCACGGGTTGGACACCCGCCAGCGGTCGAAGACGTCGTAGATCTGGTCCCGCATCGGCTGCGGGTACTGGATCTTCTCCAGCTCCTCGATGCGCTGCTCGTACTCGACGCCGGCCGCCTTCATCTCGGCCATGGCCTCGTCCTTGGCCTTGTCCTTCTGGGCCATCAGGATCGGGAACGGGTTGTCGACCACGGACTCGACGAGGGCGAGCACCGCCATGGGATAGCCGTCGTCGTCCCGCTCGAGCAGCGGCACGGCGTGGAGCAGGAACGGCGCCAGCAGCTGGTTGAGCGCGAAGTCGTCTTGCAGCTCGTGGTCGACCTCGACGTAGCGGCCGTACTCGTCAGGGGTGTCGAGCAGCCGCACGACGCCGGCGGTGCGCAGCGCCTTGTACAACCCGATCGTCGACCGCACGTGCCGGCGCTGGCGGGCCCGCGGCTCGTGGCTGCCGAGCAGCAGGTTGCGGCCGTGCGCCCAGGCGTCGCCCGGCCGGTCGAGCAGCTGCATGAGCATGCCGGGGGTCATGCGGAACGAGGACTCGAGGGGCTCGGGGACGGCGTCCTGCAGCTTGCGGAACGTCTCCTCGTCGTAGGGCACGAACCCCTTCGGCGGCTGCGCCTTCTTCAGCTTGCGCTTCTTCTTCGGGTCGCCGGCGGCCTTCGCTTCGGCCGACTCGTTCTCGGCGACGTGCTCGGGCGCCAGCGCCACGACGAGTCCCGCGGTGTCGTAGCCGGCCCGCCCCGCCCGACCGGCGATCTGGTGGAACTCCCGCGCCGTGAGCAGCCGGGTCTCCGTGCCGTCGTACTTGTACAGCCGGGTGAGCACCACGGTCCGGATGGGCAGGTTCACGCCGACGCCCAGCGTGTCGGTGCCGGAGACGACCTTGAGCAGCCCCTGCTGGGTGAGCCGCTCCACGAGCCGCCGGTAGCGGGGGAGCATGCCGGCGTGGTGCACGCCGACGCCGTTGCGGAGCAGACGGGCGAGGTCGCGGCCGAACCCGGCCGGCAGCTTGGCGGCGGCGAGCTCGGCCGACACGATCTCCTTCGCCGCGTCGTCGAGCTTCACGATGCTCGCCATCGCGGTGGCCATCGCCACGGCGTCCTTCTGGGAGAAGTTCACGAGGTAGAGCGGTGCCGCATCGTGGGCGAGCAGGTCCTCGATGGTGTGGTGCAGCAGCGTGCGGCGGTACTCGAAGCGCAGCGGCACCGGCCGGACGGCGTCGTCGACCAGCGCGGTGGGCCTCCCGGTGCGCCGGGTGAGGTCCTCGCGGAAGAAGCGGACGTCACCGAGCGTCGCCGACAGCAGCAGGAACGACGACTGGGGCAGCTCGAGCAGCGGCACCTGCCACGCCCACCCGCGGTCGGGGTCGCCGTAGAAGTGGAACTCGTCGAGCACCACCGTCTCGGCGTCGGCCTCGGGGCCGTCCTTCAGCGCGACGTGGGCGAGGATCTCGGTGGTGCAGCAGATGACCGGGGCGTCGGCGTTCACCGACGAGTCGCCGGTGAGCAGCCCCACGTTCTCGGGCCCGAGCTGCTCGCACAGGTCGAAGAACTTCTCCGACACCAGCGCCTTCACCGGGGCCGTGTACCACGAGCGGCCACCGCCGGCGACCGACCGGGCGTGGGCGGCCAGCGCCACCAGCGACTTCCCCGAGCCGGTCGGCGTGGCGAGGATGACGTTCGAGCCGGACAGCAGCTCGAGGATCGCCTCCTCCTGGTGCGGGTAGAGCTCGAGGCCCCGTTCGGCGGCCCACTCGGTGATGGCCTCCACGATCGCGTCCGCGTCGGGCTCGCCCCGGGCGGGGCGGGGGAGGAAGTCGACGAGGCGGGAGGGCACCCGTCCAGTGTGGCGGGGACCGGTACCGTCCCCGCGATGTTCCAGCCGGGAGAGCTGTCGCCGCGCGTGCGCAACCTGGCGGCGGGGATCATCCAGCGCAGCTGGGAGTGGATCTGCGCCGTCGGCGCCACGTCGCCGGACGACGCCCACGGCCGCCGGTTCCGCTCGATGGGCGAGCGCTCGATGATCGCCTTCCCGCCGGGGCAGCTGTTCAACGAGCACTGGATCGAGATCGGGGCGTACACGCTCATCGGTCCCCACGTCTCGATGTCGGTGGGCATGTGGAACGAGGAGCTCGACCCCGAGGCGCCCCCGGTCATCCGCATCGGCGAGCGCTGCAACATCGGCCGGGGCGGCTCGCTGGTGGGCCGGGTCGGCATCACCATCGGCGACGACGTCACCATCGCCCCTGACCTGTACGTCACCGACCACAACCACGCGTACGACGACGTCGAGGTCCCCATCGCCCAGCAGTGGCCGCACGAGGCGCCGGTGTCCATCGGGCGGGGGTCGTGGATCGGCGCCGGCGTCGTGATCCTGCCGGGCACCACCATCGGCGAGCACGTCACCGTCGCCGCGGGCTCGGTGGTGCGCGGCGACATCCCCGACCGCTCCGTGGTGGCCGGCGTCCCCGGCCGGGTGGTGCGCCGCTGGGTCGACGGGGCGTGGGACCCGCCGCTCGAGCCGCGCCGCAACGAGCCGCCTGACGACTGGCCCCACTGAAAGGGATCGTTCGCCGTTCCGCAGCCGCTGCCAGAATCGTGGGGTGGGGCGTCGGTGGACGTGCGTGGTCGTGGGGCTGGCGCTCCTCGGCGCGACCGGGTGCGGGGAGGGCGACGACGAGGCGGCAGCCGTGGAGGAGGTCGCCGTGTGCGACGACCTGCGCCAGCGGGAGAACGAGCTGATCGGCGCCGTGAACGATGCGCTCGCCGCGCTCGGCGACGCCGAGGACGACGCCGCTCGCACGGCGGCGATCGCCGAGGGGTTCGACCGCCTCGTGGAGATCGCATCGGCCCAGGCCAGCGACGTCACGGCCGCCGACGACGACCTCGCCGATGCGCTGGCGCGGGGTGCGCAGGCCGCGGTGGCCGAGCTGGAGGACGAGCGCGACGCCTTCGCCGCCGAGGTCCCGGTGGTCACCCAGGCCGACGAGCGCGGCCGGGCGGGGGAGCTCCAGAACGCCCTCGAGAAGGCGTTCTCCGTGCTCGAGCCGCCCCGCTCCGCCTACGTCGACGCCGGGCTCGCCGAGGCCATCGACGCCGACCCCGACTGCCGCTTCGTCACCCAGCGCGCCGACCCGGCCCGCTGACCTCTCCGGTTGTAACGCGTCCGCGCGGGATGGGTCAGACCTCCGTGGTCGACTTCCGCCGGATCGCCATCGTCAACCGCGGGGAAGCCGCGATGCGGCTCATCCACGCGGCGCGCGAGCTCGACCTGACCGCGGTCGCCCTGCACACCGCCGCCGAGCGGCGCGCGATGTTCGTCCGCGAGGCCGACGAGGCGGTGTGCTTCGAGGACCTCGGTGTGCCGCTCGCCGGCACCCCCTACCTCGACCTCGACGTGCTCGAGGCGGCGCTGCGGGCGGCGCGCGCCGAGGCCGTGTGGGTCGGCTGGGGCTTCGTCGCCGAGCGCCCCGAGTTCGCCCAGCGCTGCGAGGAGCTCGGCCTGACCTTCGTCGGTCCGAGCGCCGAGGTGATGCGCCTGCTCGGCGACAAGATCGCCGCCAAGCGGCTGGCCGAGGAAGCCGACGTGCCCCTCGCGCCCTGGAGCGGGGGTCCGGTCGCCGACGTCGACGAGGCGATGGCCGCCGCCGAGCGCATCGGGTTCCCGCTGATGGTCAAGGCCGCGGCCGGCGGTGGCGGGCGGGGCATCCGCCGCGTCGACGCCGCCGACGACCTCGCGTCGGCGTTCGAACGGGCGCGCGACGAGGGGGCCAAGGCCTTCGGCGACCCCACCGTGTTCCTCGAGCGGGTGGTGTCCGACGCCCGCCACGTCGAGGTCCAGATCATCGCCGACCAGCACGGGAACGTCTGGGCGCCGGGCGTGCGCGACTGCTCGATCCAGCGCCGCAACCAGAAGGTCATCGAGGAGTCGTCGTCGACGGCGCTGCGGCGCGACCAGGAGGAGCGCCTGCGGGAGGCGGCGGTCCGGCTCGCCAAGGCGTCGGGCTACGTCAACGCCGGCACGGTCGAGTTCCTCTACCAGCCCGAGGACGACCTCCTCGCCTTCCTCGAGGTGAACACCCGGCTCCAGGTCGAGCACCCGGTCACCGAGCTCACCACCGGCCTCGACCTCGTGCGGCTGCAGCTCGAGGTGGCGATGGGCCGCCCCCTGGTCGGGAGCCCGCCGGACCCCACCGGCCACGCCTTCGAGGCCCGCCTCAACGCCGAGGACCCGCAGAACGGGTTCGCGCCCGCCGCCGGCCGCATCGCCAAGCTCGTGCTGCCCACCGGCCCGGGCCTGCGGGTGGACACGGGCGTGGCGGAGGGCGACGTCATCGCTCCCGAGTACGACTCCATGATCGCCAAGGTCATCGCCTGGGGTGCCGACCGCGACCAGGCCCGCAGCCGGCTCCGGCGGGCCCTGTCGCAGACCACGGTCCTGGTCGACGGGGGCACGACGAACAAGTCCTTCCTGCTCGACCTGCTCGAGCGCCCGGAGGTCGTCGACGGCCGCCTCGACACGGCCTGGCTCGACCGGCTCACCGCGGCGGACGGGCACCGCAGCGACCGGTACGCCGACATCGCCCTGCTCGTGGCGGCCATCGACGTCCACGACCAGGAGCGCCTGCTCGACCGGGCCCGCTTCCTGAGCACCGCCGCCCGTGGCCGTCCCGAGTCCGATCCCCGGGCCGGCCACGACGTCGAGCTGCGCTGGCAGGGCGGCGAGTACCGGCTCCACGTGGCCACCGGCGACCTCAGCGGCTGGTACCGGGTGACGATGGACGACGTCGTCGTCGACGTGGTGCTCGACCGCCTCGACGATGCGCACAGCCGGCTGGTCGTCGGCGACCGCACGCACCGGGTGGTGTCCCACTCGCAGCGCAACGACCACCTCGTCGAGGTCGACGGCGTGCTCCACCGCTTCTCCCGGGACGACCACGGCCTGCTCCGTGCGCCGGCCGTGTCGCTGGTGGTGTCGGTGGAGGTGGCGCCCGGCCAGGCGGTCGCGGCCGGCCAGCGCGTCGCCGTCGTCGAGGCCATGAAGATGGAGACCGCGGTGCTGGCGCCGGCCGACGGCGTGGTCGAGGAGGTCTTCGTCCAGCCGAACACGCAGGTCGACGCCGGCGCGCCGCTCCTGCGCATCGGCGCGCCCGAGGACGACGACGGTGCCGATGCCGGCGCCGGGACGCGCCTGCGGCTCGACCCCTCGGCGCTCGGCTCCGGCGGCACCACCACCCTGGGTCGCCTCGACGTGCTCCGGTCGCTCCTGCTCGGCTTCGACGCCGCCGACCACGGCGACCGCATCGTCGACGGCCTCCGCCGAGACGGCCCGAGCGCCGACCCCGCCCACCGGTCGCGGGAGCTCGAGCTGCTCCGCATCTTCGCCGACATCTGCGGCCTCACCCGCGATCGCCGCATCACCGACCGCGACCAGGGGCTCGAGGCCCGCAGCCCGCTCGAGCACTTCCACGCCTACCTGCGCACGCTCGACGCCGACCACGAGGACCTCCCCGAGCGGTTCCGCACCCGGCTGCACGACGCCCTCGCCCACTACGGCGTGCACTCGCTCGACCGCACGCCCCAGCTCGAGGCCGCCGTGCACAGCGTCCACCGTGCCGTGCAGCGCCGCGACGAGCAGCTGCCGGTGATCGAGGCGCTCCTGCACCACCGCCTCGAGGACTGCGGCGACCTCGCCGAGCGCGACATCCTCCGCGACACCCTCGACCGCCTGATCGCCGCCACCCAGGCCCGCTACCCGTCGCTCGGAAACCTGGCCCGCAGCGTGCGCCACCGCTGCATCGACCGGCCGCTGCTCGACGACCGCCGCGACGCCGTCCACGAGCGCGTCCACGCGTCGCTCGAGGCGCTGACCGCCGACCCCGCCGACGGCGAGGCGCTCGACGAGCTCGTCGCCACCACCGTGCCGCTGCTCTCGCGGGTCGCCGCCTTCGGCGGTCTCGGCCGGTCCGATGCGGTGTCCGCCGCGCTGGTCGAGGTGCTGACCCGCCGCTTCTACAAGATCCGCGAGCTGCACGACGTCCAGCGCGACCCGGCGGGCGAGCCGACGGTGACCGCCCGCTACGCCGACCGCGACGGTGCCGTCGCCGTGATCGGGACGGCTGTCCTGCTCGACGGGCTCGACACCGCGCTGGCGCGCGTCGCGGCCCGTGCCGGGCAGGCGCCCGGCGCCCGCACCGTCGCCGACCTCTACGTCGACCTCGACGGGCGCCGGGCGGACGACGACGCCCTCGTCGCCTCGGTCGACGCGGCGCTGGCTCGTTGCGCGCTGCCCGACGAGGTCCGGCGGGTGGCGGTGGCCGCGGTGTCGACGGAGGGCGTGCAGCACCTGTCGTGGCGGCGGCTCCCCGACGGCGGCTGGCACGAGGACGCGGTGTTCCGCGGCCTGCACCCGATGATCGGCGAGCGGCTCCAGCTGTGGCGGCTCGAGAACTTCGACGTCGCCCGCCTCCCCGGCCCCGAGGACATCCACGTCTTCGACTGCGTGGCCCGCGAGCAGCCCGGCGACGAGCGGCTGGTCGCCGTGGCCGAGGTGCGCGACGTCACCCCGCTGCGCGACGCCCACGGCACGCTCATCGCCCTCCCCGAGCTCGAGCGCGTGCTGGTCTCGTGCCTCGACGGCATCCGGGGCGCGCTCGCCGGCGACGCCCGGCGCCGGCGCCTCGAGTGGAACCGCGTGATGCTGTTCGTCTGGCCTCCGGTGGAGATCAGCCTCGAGGAGGTCGCCGCCGTGGCGAAGCGGCTCGTGCCCCTCACCACCGGCCTCGGCATCGAGCAGGTGCTGGTGCAGGGCCGGGTCATCGACCCCGTCACGCGAGACTCGGCCGAGGTGGTCTTCCGCCTCGGCTACCAGCCCGGCAAGGGCCTCACGATGCAGCTCACCGAGCCGCCCACCGAACCGATGCGGCCGCTGGACGACCACACCCAGAAGGTCCTCGCCTGCCGACGGCGCGGCACGGTGTACCCGTACGAGATCATCCCGATGCTCACCACCGAGGCCGAGCACGGCGAGGGGCACTTCACCGAGCTCGACCTGGTCGACGGCCAGCTCGTCGCCGTCGACCGTCCGTACGGCCAGAACGAGGCCGGCGTCGTCGTCGGCCTCGTCACGGCCGCCACCGAGGTGCACCCCGAGGGGATGACGCGGGTGGCGGTCCTCGGCGACCCCACCAAGGCGATGGGCTCGATCGCCGAGCCCGAGTGCCGGCGCCTCCTCGCCGCCATCGACCTGGCCGAGCAGCGCGGCCTGCCCATCGAGTGGTTCGCGCTGTCCGCCGGCGCCCGCATCGCCATGGACAGCGGCAGCGAGAACCTCGACTGGGTGGCGTCGGTCCTGCGGCGCATCGTCGAGTTCACCCAGGCCGGGGGCGAGATCAACGTGGTGGTCGCCGGCGTGAACGTCGGCGCGCAGCCCTACTGGAACGCCGAGGCGACGATGCTCATGCACACCAAGGGCATCCTCGTGATGACGCCCGAGTCGACGATGGTGCTCACCGGCAAGCAGGCCATCGACTTCAGCGGTGGCGTGTCGGCCGAGGACAACATCGGCATCGGCGGGCACGAGCGGGTGATGGGCCCGAACGGCCAGGCCCAGTACTGGGCCCCCGACATGGTCGGGGCGGTCGACATCCTGTTCGCCCACTACGACCACTGCTACGTCCAGCCGGGCGAGGCCGGGCCCCGCCCGGCGATGACCACCGACCCGCTCGACCGCGACGTCTGCGCCGAGCCCCACGCCGGCGAGGGCACC
>DASTYO010000090.1:0-3146 GCA_035764875.1 Acidimicrobiales bacterium
CCATGGCGTACGTCGACGTGACGGATCAGACCTTCCAGACCGAGGTGATCGACCGCTCCACGCAGGTGCCGGTCGTGGTCGACCTCTGGGCGGAGTGGTGCGGCCCGTGCAAGACGCTCGGCCCGATCATCGAGAAGGTGATCGCCGAGACGGACGGCCAGGTCGTGCTGGCCAAGGTCGACGTCGATGCCAACCCGGGTGTCGCCCGCGCCTTCCAGGTGCAGTCGATCCCCGCCGTGTACGCGCTGCGCGATGGCAAGGTCGTCGACGGGTTCATCGGTGCCCTGCCCGAGCAGCGGGTGCGGGAGTGGGTGGCCGGCCTGGCCCCCACCGCCGAGGAGTCCGAGCTGCACCAGCTGCTGGCGGCCGGCGACGAGGCGTCGCTGCGCAAGGCGCTCGAGCTGGCGCCCGACAACGCCGACGTCATCACCGCGCTCGCCGCCCACCTGGTCGAGACCGGCACCAACGAGGGCAAGGCCGAGGCGCTCGAGCTGCTGGCCAAGATCCCCGAGACCGACCAGACGCGCCTCATCGCCGCGCAGGCCCGGTCGGCGAACCCGAACGTCCCCGACGACGTCGAGTCCGTGCTCGACGGGCTGCTGCCGCGGGTCAAGGCCGACGAGGACGCCAAGCAGGAGTACCTCGACACGCTCGAGCTGATGGGCCCCACCGATCCCCGGACGGCGGAGTACCGCAAGAAGCTCAGCGCCGCGCTCTTCTAGGTCGGCGCCGGCGGCCATGCCCGTGCGCCGTCGGCCGCCGCCCGGCATCGACGAGGTGCGCGTGGTGCACGGCCTCGCCGCGCCCGGCGCCAGCGCCACCACCTTCGGTCGCACGGTGTTCGTCCGCCGGGGCCTGACCATGTCGCCCCGGCTGCGCCGCCACGAGTACGAGCACGTGCTGCAGTTCCACGACCTCGGCCGGCTCGGGTTCCTGGCCCGCTACGTCGGCGAGTACCTGCGCTGGCGCATCCGGCGGCACGGGCACCGGGGCGCGTACCTGCGCATCTCCTTCGAGGTGCGGGCCGAGTGGCGGGCCCGCCGGGCGCTCGGGATCGGCGTGGTCGACCCATAGGGCGCCGACCTCAGCTGCCGGGCGGCTGCTCGCCCTCCGTTGCCGGCGGCGCCTGCTCTTCCTCGAGCTCGTCGTCGACCGGGTCGTCCTGGCCGTCGGCCGCCCGGTCGGGGCACGTCGCCTTCGCCGCCGCCTTCTCCTCGGCGGTCTTTCGCCCGGCCCACGGCGGCTTGCCGGTGCACGGGTCGCCATCGCTGTTCGGGCCGGCGGCCTTGCCCGGCTTGGTGGGCTTGCCCTTCGTGCCGGGCGCGCCGTCGGAGCCCGGCGTGTGGTCGCGGCCGGGTGCGCCCTCCGGTCGACCGCCCTTCGGGCACGCAGCCTTCGCCGCCTCGTCGCCGGCGCGGGCGGCGGCGGAGACGCACTCGCCGCGGTTGCGCCAGTCGGGCACGTCGACCTGGACGACCGACAGCACATCGTGGGCGACGCCCTGCACCGGCCCCGGCAGCGCGCCTGCCATGGCGAACCCGGTGGAGCCGACCAGGAAGCCGACGAGTGCGGCCGCGGCCACGGCGACGCGGCCGAAGGGCCGGCGTGCGGGTGCGGTCGGCTGGCTCCCGTCGGCGGCCTGCCGCATGGCGTGGAGGTGCTGGGCTCGCAGGTCGCTCGGGACCGGCTGGTCGCCGAGGCCGGACAGTCGGCGGGCGAGATCGTCGTGGTCGCTCATCACCACCGCGAACGTCCTGAGGTGCGGTCAGGTCACGGTCGTGGCGCAGGGAGCTCCACGTCGATGTCTGGCGAAGGAGCGAGCTGGCGCGCGAGCGAGTCGATCGCCCGAGCAGTGAGCATCTTGACGGCGCCAGGGGAGCGGCCGGTGATCTCGGCGACGTCTGCCACCGACAGGTCGGCCACGTGCCGCAGGAGCACGACCTGGCGCTGGTCGTCGGTGAGCGTGGCGAGCGCGGCGACGAGGTCCGGGTCGACGGGCCCGTGGGCAGGCAGGGAGCTGCGCACCTCGACGGTGCCGTCGAGCGGCACGAGGGCAGGCGATCGGCTCCCACGCCGGATCTCATCCACCCGGCGGTGGTGCGCGATCGTGAAGACCCATCGCCGGAGGGCGGCGTCGTCGCCCTCGAACTCGCGCAGGCGACGGGCGACCGACACGAACACGTCGCCGGTGAGGCCCTCGGGGTCGGCCATGCGGTGCGCGCGGAAGTACCCGAGGACCGCCGGCGCCAGCGCGTCGTACACCGCCTCCACCGCCTCGACCGGCCGGGTACCCCCGGCCCGACGTCGTCGCACGGCCTCGATGATCCCACGACGCCGGCGGCGCAGGGGTGTCGGAGGTGCGGCTCCGTCGCTGCGTCGCGGCACGCGCCGGTGACCCGACCGGGGACGGGTCGGGTCAGCGGGCGTGCGGGGGCGGTCGGGTCGATGGACGGTCGGGGCGGGCGGGCCGGACGGACGCCGGACCGTGACGGTGCGGGTTGCTCGAGCTCAGTGGGCCCGGCGTCGGGTCAGGGTGGGTCGCCGCGGGTGTCGGGGAGCGGTGCCGGTCGTCCGGTCCAGTGGGTGCCGTGGGGGTCGGTGGCGGTCCAGTGGCCGTCGTGGATGGTGAGTCGCCAGCCGTGGTGGTGGAGCAATCGGTGGTGGAAGCGGCAGAGCATCGCGGCGTTGGTGGTGCGGGTGGGGCCGCCGTGTGCTCGGTGGTGGAGGTGGTGGATGTCGCAGTGGCGGGGTGGGCGTGCGCAGCCGGGGAACACGCAGCCCTGGTCGCGGGCGGCGATGGCGCGTCGTTGCTTGCGGGACCACTGCTCCGCCGCGTCGTTGGCGTCGAGGAGCCGGCCCTTGCCGTTGAACAGCACCGCGGTGAGCGTGCTGTCGCACAGGAGCTGTTCGGCGGCGGCCCGGGTGAGGTTCCAGCCGTCGACGCGCAGGACGAGGTCTTCCAGGTCATCCGCGTCGCGGAGGTCGGCGAGGGTGCGCAGGTCGATGTGCACGTTGATGCACACCCCGGAGCGGGAGCGGGTGCGGCGGCGGACCCGGCGGCGGCGATGCTGCTCGGCCTTGCGGAGCCGGCGGCGGAGCACGACGAGGGGGTCGGCGTCTTCTCTCGACGCGAGGTGTTCGTCGAG
>DASTYO010000091.1:0-2168 GCA_035764875.1 Acidimicrobiales bacterium
CTCGCGCCCGGGATTGCCATCGCCCAGGCGCTGGGCCGGTGGGGCAACTGGTTCAACCAGGAGCTGTTCGGCAAGCCGACGACGCTGCCGTGGGGGCTGCAGATCGACCCGGAGAACAGGCCCGCCGGGTACGCCGACGTCGAGACCTTCCACCCGACCTTCCTCTACGAGTGCGTGTGGAACCTCGGCGTGGCCGGCCTGGTCATCTGGGCCGACCGCCGGTTCCGGCTCGGCCACGGCCGGGCCTTCGCGCTGTACGTGATGGGCTACACCGCCGGCCGCGGCTGGATCGAGTACCTGCGCATCGACGACGTACAGATGGACGACGTCCTCGGCCTGCGGCTGAACGTGTGGACCTCGATCGCGGTCTTCACCGCCGCGCTGGTCTACTTCCTCTGGTCCCGCCGGCGGCATCCGGGCCGTGAGGAGCGCGTGCTGCGAGACGAGCCGTCGCCCGTGGAGGGCGCGCCCGGTGACGCGCCCGGTGACGAGCCCGGTGACGAGCCCGACGACGAGCCCGGCGACGCGACGGGGCGTGGCTCCGAACGGCCGAACCGGCGCACCTGAGCGATCGTGGCCCCGGCGGGCGCTGCGCCGGCGCCCACGGCGCGCACGTGAGCGATCCTGGCCCCGCGCCGCTCGGCGCAACCCGTCGCGAGAAAAGCCCCTCCTCGAGACGTTTGCCCAGGTCAGGCAAGCCTTTCCTTCGATGAAAAGGTCCCCACGGGCGTCTAGATTTGGGTCATGAGCGCCACGGACCGCCACACCATCAACCACGAGCACCCCGATGTGACCGGGGGGTGGTTGCGGCCGGCGGTGTTCGGGGCCAGCGACGGGCTGGTGTCCAACGTCGCCCTGATCGCCGGCGTGGCCGGCGGCACCCGTGGAGCCGACAGCGCGACCGCGGTGGTGCTCGCCGGGCTGGCGGGGCTGGCCGCCGGCGCGTTCTCGATGGCGGTGGGGGAGTACACCTCCGTCGCCAGCCAGTCCGAGGCCGCCGCCCGCGAGGTCGAGAAGGAGCGCGAGGAGATCCTCGCGAACCCCGAGGGCGAGACCCGTGAGCTGGCCGCGATGTACGTCGGCAAGGGCATCGACGCCGACCTCGCCCACGAGGTGGCGCGCCAGATCCACCGCGACGTCGACAACGCCGTCGTTGTGCACGCGCGTGAGGAGCTTGGCGTGGACCCCAGGGACCTCGCCTCCCCGATGCTGGCGGCCGCCTCCTCCTTCCTCGCCTTCGCGCTCGGCGCCCTCGTCCCGCTGCTGCCCTACCTGTTCGGTGCCCAGACGCTGTGGCCCGGTCTGGTCATCACGCTGGTGGCGCTGTTCGGCTGCGGCGCGGTGGTCACCCAGGTGACCACGCGACCCTGGGTGTACGGCGGGGCGCGGCAGATGCTGCTGGGCGCGGCGGCCGCGGCGCTCACCTACGGCATCGGCTCGTTGGTCGGGGCGAACCTCGCATAGAGCCCGTCCGGGGTGTGACCAAGGCGTCTCGCAGGGTGGTCGAAGGGCTCTGGCGATGATGTAGCCTGTTGCTTCCGCCTGGGCCAATGTCGTCCCGCGCATGCAGCTCCACACAACACCGGTGAAAGCACTCGGCACACCGGTGTCACGACGACGACGGGAGAGTGCCTGATGCAAGCATTCCCGCCGCCCCAAGGGCTCTACGACGGACTCCACGAGCACGACGCGTGCGGTGTGGCCTTCGTGGCGACCCTGACCGGCGTCGCCAGCCACGACATCGTCAGCAAGGCGATCACGGCCCTGCGCAACCTCGAGCACCGCGGCGCCACCGGCGCCGAGCCCGACTCCGGCGACGGCGCCGGCATCTTGTTCCAGGTGCCCGACCGCTTCCTGCGCTCGGTGGTGGACTTCGAGCTCCCTCCCGCGCACAGCTACGCCGTCGGCACCGCGTTCCTGCCCGGGGACGAGGAGCAGGTGAAAAAGACGCGGGCGCGCATCGAGGAGATCGCGGCCGAGGAGGGGCTGAGCGTGCTCGGCTGGCGCGACGTGCCCGTCGAGCCCGACCTGCTCGGCGCCACGGCGCTGAGCGTGATGCCGAGCTTCAGCCAGCTGTTCGTCTCCGCGGCGACCGGCCGCCTGGTCGGCATGGGGCTGGAGCGGCTGGCCTTCGTCCTGCGCAAGCGGGCCGAGCGCGAGACCGAGGT
>DASTYO010000092.1:0-6817 GCA_035764875.1 Acidimicrobiales bacterium
ACCGGCTGGTTCACCCTGCGCCATCCGGCGCAGTACGTCGTGGTGGCGTTCGTGGGCGCCGCCCTGACGGGCGGCCTGCTCCTGCGGCTCCCCTTCGCGTCGGAGCCGGGCGTCGACAGCTCCTTCGTCACCGCCCTGTTCACCGCCACCTCGGCGGTGTGCGTCACCGGCCTCAACGTGGTCGACCCCGCCACCAACTGGTCGGCGTTCGGCGAGGTGGTGATCCTCGGGCTCATCCAGATCGGCGGCTTCGGCATCATCACCCTGTCGTCGCTGCTCGTCGCCGTGCTCGCCCGCCGGCTCGGACTGCGCCACCGGCTGATCGCGGTGGCGGAGAGCGGCGCCATCGACATGTCCGACGTGCGCCGGCTCCTGTTCCAGGTCGCCCGCCTCACGGCGATCTTCGAGGTCACGATCGCGTCGCTGCTGGCCCTGCGCTTCGTCACGATGCACGGCGAGCCCGCCGGGCGCGCCGCGTACCTCGGGGTGTTCCACGCCGTGTCGGCGTTCAACAACGCCGGCTTCGCCCTGTGGTCCGACAACCTCGTCGGGTTCCAGGACGACCCCGCGGTGCTCCTGCTCGTCGCCGGCGGCATCGTCATGGGCGGCCTCGGCCTGCCCGTGTGGTCCTCCGTGGGGCGGCACCGCTTCGACACCCACCGCTGGTCCCTGCACGCGAAGATCACCGTCAGCACGGTGGTGGCGCTCATCGTCGGCGGCTGGTTGCTCTTCGCCTGGTTCGAGTGGACGAACCCGGACACCCTCGGCCCGCTGTCGTGGTGGGACTCCCTCACCAACGCCCTGTTCCAGAGCGTCACCCCGCGCACGGCCGGGTTCAACAGCATCGACATCGCCTCCCTGCGGGAGCCGTCCCGGCTGCTCACCGAGGTCCTGATGTTCATCGGCGGCGGCAGCGCGTCGACGGCCGGCGGCATCAAGGTCACGACCTTCGCCGTGCTCGGCTGGGTGATGTGGGCCGAGGTCCGGGGTGACCCCGACGTGGTGGTCTTCGAGCGGCGCATCCCCACCGACGTGCAGCGCCAGGCGCTCACGGTCGCCCTCCTCGCCATCGGCGTGGTGATCGCCTCCACCATGGTCCTGGTCTCCACGTCCCCGCTGCCCCGGACCGACCTCATGTTCGAGGTGATCTCGGCTCTCGGCACGGTGGGACTCTCGGCCAACCTGACCCCCCTGCTCTCGACCACGTCGCAGCTGATCATCATCGCCCTGATGCTCATCGGCCGCGTCGGCCCGATCACCCTGTTCGCCGCCCTCGTGCTCCGCGAGCACGACCGGCTGTACCGACATCCCGAGGAGCGTCCGATCATTGGTTGACCGACCCCACATCCCACGACCCCGCAAGCTGGCCCCGCGCACGGACAGCCGGCAGGTGCTCGTCATCGGGCTCGGGCGGTTCGGCAGCGCCGTCGCCGCCGAGCTGGAGCGGCTGGACTTCGAGGTGCTCGGCGTCGACACCGACGAGCGCCGAGTCCAGCAGGTGTCCGACGCCCTCACCCACGCGCTGACCGCTGACACCACCGACCCGGACGTGCTGGCCCAGATCGGCGCCGCCGACTTCGACAACGCCGTGGTGGGCATCGGCAACGACATCGAGGCTAGCATCCTCACCACCTCGGCGCTCGCCGACCTGGGCGTGCCGAACATCATCGCCAAGGCGGTGACCGACGCCCACGGCCGCATCCTCGAGCGCGTCGGCGCCGACACGGTCGTGTACCCCGAGCACGAGATGGGCCGGCGCATCGCCCACGTGGTCGGCGGGAGCATCATCGACTGGTTCCAGCTCGACCCGAACTTCGCCATGGTCGAGACCGTCGCGCCGCAGGAGACGCTCGGGCAGACCCTCGCCGACCTCGGCGTCCGGGCCCGCTACGGCGTCACCGTGGTGGCGATCAAGCCCCGGGACGCCGGGTTCACCTACGCGACCGCCGAGACCATCCTGGAGGAGGGCGACGTGCTCGTCGTGGCCGGGCCCAGCGACGCCTGCGAACGCTTCGCCCGCCTGAGCTGATCCGAACACCGAAGTGGCGCCGGAACCACCCGGCCAGCCCCTAGCCTGATGGGACCGACCCCCCGATGACCGGATTCACACCACTGCAACGGGGGGTGGGTTGTCTGCACCGCCGCACTCGGGCATCGTGGCTCCACGACCCGAACTGGAGGAACTGATGCACGTGCTCACGACCGCCAAGACCCTCGGTCTCGAGGCCAGCGAGCGTGGTGAGCTGTCCGGGACCATCGAGGAGCGGCTGGTGCTGGCCGCGCTCGAGGAGCTGGCCACGGCGCACCCCGACCACGCCGACCTCTTCATCCTGGCGTCCGACCGCGTGCGCACCTCCCGCTCCGCCGGGCTCGAGGTCCTCGACCAGGACAGCGTCTTCGGTCGCTACCGCGACAGCAACGAGATCCAGCTCCGCTACCGCGGCGAGATGAAGGAGGTCTTCGACGACCTGCTCATCGACCTCGCCCTGCGTGGCGTCGACATGACCGACTCCGAGGACGACACCACCGAGGTCGGCACGCCGAGCTGAGCGCCCCACGTCCGCAGCCCTCGACCGATCCCCCGCCCGTGGCGGGGGATCGTCGCGTCCGGGGCGAGGCGCCGAGCGGCGCGCCGGGGCGATGTGGTTCAGTGGGTGCCGGTCGGCGGAGGGGACGCCGCCGGCCCGCACCCGGGTGCGGCTCCCGCGCCCGGCGCACATCCAGAGCAGCCAACCCGTGGGGGGACCACATGGCCCGGATCACCCTGACCGTCGACGGGACGGTCTACACCGACGACGTCGAGCCGCGAACGCTCCTCGTGCACCACCTGCGCGACGCGCTCGGGCTCACCGGCACCAACGTCGGCTGCGACACGTCCAGCTGCGGCGCCTGCACCGTGCACGTGGACGGCCTGTCGGTGAAGTCCTGCACGATGCTCGCCGTCCAGGCCGACGGCCGGGAGGTGCTCACCATCCAGGGCTTGGCGCAGGACGGCCGGCTCCACCCCCTGCAGCAGGCGTTCCACGACGCCCACGGCCTCCAGTGCGGGTACTGCACGCCCGGCATGATCATGGCCAGCCTCGACCTGCTGAACCACAACGCCGACCCGACGGACGACGAGGTCCGCCACGGCCTCGAGGGCAACCTGTGCCGCTGCACCGGCTACCAGAACATCGTGAAGGCGGTGCGGCAGGCGGCGGTGTCGATCCGCCAGGGCGAGGGCGCCACGGCGCCGGCCAGCGAGGGGGTGCCGGCATGACCGTCACCGAGGACCGCACGTCGGCCGGCCGCATCGGCGACGCACCGCCCCGCAAGGAGGACGCCCACCTGATCACCGGGCAGACCTCCTGGACCGACAACATCCAGGCCGCCGGCATGCTCACCATGGCCTTCGTCCGGAGCCCGATGGCGCACGCCCGCATCAGCTCGATCGACACGTCCGAGGCCGCGGCGACCGAGAACGTGGTCGCCGTGTTCACGGGCGCCGACTTCGCCGACGAGTGCGCCAGCCTGCCGTGCGCCTGGCCGGTCACCGAGGACATGAAGCTCCCGGCGCACCCGCCGATGGCCATCGACACGGTCCGCCACGCCGGCGACCCGGTGGCCGTCGTGGTGGCGCGCGACCGCTACAGCGCGGCCGATGCCGCCGAGAAGGTGGTGGTCGACTACGAGCCGCTCCCCGCCGTGGTCGACCTCGAAGACGCCCTGCGCGACGAGGTGCTCGTGCACGACGAGCTCGGCACCAACACCAGCTACTTCTTCTCGATGCCCACCGGCGCCGACGTCGACGAGACCTTCGCCAAGGCCGACGTCGTGGTGAAGCGCCGGTTCATCCAGCAGCGCCTGCTCCCCACGCCGCTCGAGCCGCGCGCCACCGCGTGCCTCGCCTCGCCGGCGGCGGGCGACTTCACGCTCTACTCCTCGACCCAGGTGCCGCACATCCTGCGCCTGATGCTGGCCGCCATCACCGGCATCCCCGAGCAGAAGATCCGGGTGGTCGCCCCGGACGTGGGCGGCGGCTTCGGCTCGAAGCTCCAGGTGTACGGCGAGGAGGTCATCTCGCTGCTCGTGGCCCGCCGCCTGGGCCGGCCGGTGAAGTGGACCGAGACCCGCAGCGAGTCGTTCCTGACGATGCACCACGGCCGCGGCCAGATCCAGGACATCGAGATCGCCGCCACCAACGAGGGCAAGCTCCTCGGCCTCAAGGTCGATCTGGTGGCCGACATGGGCGCCTACCTGATGCTGGTCACGCCCGGCATCCCCATCCTGGGCGCCTTCATGTACCCGGCGATCTACAAGATGGACGCCTACCGCTTCAACTGCACCGGGGTGTTCACGACCAAGACGCCCACGGACGCCTACCGGGGCGCGGGTCGGCCCGAGGCCACCTTCGCCATCGAGCGCATCATGGACGAGCTCGCCGAGGAGCTCGACATGGACCCGCTCGAGCTGCGCCGGATGAACTGGATCCGCCACGAGGAGTTCCCCTACGAGACGGTGGCCGGGCTCACCTACGACACCGGGAACTACGAGGCCGCCACCGACCGGGCGATGGAGCTGTTCGGCTACGACGAGCTGCGCCGCGAGCAGGAGGAGCGCCGGACCCGGGGCGACGCCGTGCAGCTGGGCATCGGCATCTCCACCTTCACCGAGATGTGCGGGCTCGCGCCGTCCCGTGTGCTCGGCAACCTCAGCTTCGGCTCGGGCGGCTGGGAGGCGGCCACCGTGCGGGTGCTCGCCACCGGCAAGGTGCAGGTCGTCACCGGCACCTCGCCCCACGGGCAGGGCCACGAGACGGCCTGGTCGCAGATCGCCGCCACCACGCTCGGCATCCCCTTCGAGGACGTCGAGGTGCTCCACGGCGACACCGCGGTGTCGCCCATGGGGCTCGACACCTACGGCTCCCGCTCGCTGGCCGTCGGCGGCATCGCCCTCCAGCGGGCGGCGCTGAAGGTGGTCGCCAAGGCCAAGAAGCTGGCCGCCCACCTGCTCGAGGCGGCCGAGGACGACATCGACTTCCAGGACGGCACGTTCTCCGTGAAGGGCTCGCCGACCGCGGCGAAGACGTTCCAGGAGGTCGCGATGGCGGCGTTCGTGGCGCACGACTACCCCGAGGACATGGAGCCCGACCTCACCGGGCACGCCGTGTTCGACCCGGAGAACTTCTCGTACCCGCACGGCACGCACCTGTGCGCCGTCGAGGTCGACACCGAGACCGGCCGGCCCACCATCCGGAAGTACGTCTGCGTCGACGACGTCGGCACGGTGGTCAACCCGCAGATCGTCGAGGGACAGGTACACGGCGGCCTGGCCCAGGGCATCGCCCAGGCGCTCTACGAGGGGGCGGTGTACGACGCCGACGGCAACCTCGTCACCGGCACCCTGGTCGACTACCTGGTGCCCGCCGCCCCCGACCTTCCCGAGTTCATCACCGACCGCACGGTGACGCCGGCGGACAACGAGCTCGGCGTGAAGGGCGTGGGCGAGGCCGGCACCATCGCGTCGACCCCGGCCGTGGTGAACGCCATCGTCGACGCGGTGCGCCACCTCGGCGTGCAGGACGTCGAGATGCCGTGCACGCCCGAGCGGGTGTGGCGAGCGATCCAGCACGGCCGGAACGGAGGTGCCCGATGATCCCCGCCGCGTTCGACTACCTGGCCCCCACGTCCGTGGACGAGGTGGTGGCCGCGCTCGCCGAGCACGGCGAGGACGCCAAGGTGCTGGCCGGCGGGCACAGCCTCCTGCCGCTCATGAAGCTCCGCTTCGCCGTGCCGTCCGTCGTGGTCGACATCGGCCGGGTCGACGAGCTGCGCGGCGTCACCGATGGCGGCGACCACCTGGTGATCGGCGCCGGCACCACCCACCACGAGGTGATGCACGACCCGCTCGTCCGCCAGCACTGCGGCCTGCTCGCCGAGGCCACCTCGATGGTGGGCGACGCCCAGGTCCGCCACCGGGGCACGATCGGCGGCGCCACGGCCCACGGCGACTCGGCCGGTGACCTGCCCGCCGTGGTCTCGGCGATGGAGGCGACGTTCGTCGCCCAGGGCCCGAACGGGCGCCGGGAGATCGCGGCTGCCGACTTCTTCCGGGGCTACCTGGAGACGGCGCTCGCCCCGGACGAGGTGCTGGTGCAGCTGCGCGTGCCCAAGTACGACGGCGCCTGGGGGCACGCGTACGAGAAGTTCAACCGGGTGGCGCAGGCCTGGGCCGTCGTCGGGGTGGCTGCACTGGTCCGCCGGGACGACGGCTCGATCGCCGAGGCCCGCATCGGGCTCACGAACATGGACGCCGTCCCGGTGCGGGCCCGGGCCGCCGAGCAGGCGATGGCCGGCATCGCCCGCGCCGACGGCGCCATCCGCGACGCCGCCCAGCACGCCGCCGACGGCACCAACCCGCCGGCCGACCTGTCCGCCCAGCCCGACTACCGCCAGCACCTCGCCCGGGTGCTCACCGGCCGGGCCGTGGCCCGGGCCGCCGGCTGACCGCTCGTCCCGACGCTCGTCCTGGCCGGCCGACCGTCCCGCACGTGGTCGGTCTCGTCGGCCGGGACGGGTTCAGGCCTCGGCCAGGTGCTGGGCCCGGGTGTAGGCGAGCTGCAGGAAGTCCGACGCGCCCACGATGGTCAGCACCGACATGGCGGTGCGGGTGAAGCGGGGCGCCACGATGATGCCAGCGACCAGGCTCGTGGCCGTCCACTGGCTCAGGCAGAACGGGCAGGTGAGCAGCTCGCCCACGGCGTGGCGCCACCCCGTCCCCCGCACGCCCTCCTGGAGCTCGCCCGGGCCGCTGACGCCCTCGTAGCGGGTGAAGGCCA
>DASTYO010000093.1:0-87366 GCA_035764875.1 Acidimicrobiales bacterium
GGTGTGGTTCGCGGCGCTCGGCGTCATCGACACGAGGGCCGTGCCGAGGAACACGGCGAGCGCGCCGAGGATCGACAACCACCTCCTCCCTGGCGGGTGCGACCTCCTCGTCCTCGTGACGGTCGCTGTCGACGCGTGACCGGTGGAGCTCATCTCACCCTCCTCGCCCGGCGGAGTCATCGCCGCTCCGCACCCGGTTGGCACTCTCCGCCACCGGGCCTGAAGAAACACCGGACGCACCCTGAAGAAGGGCTGAAGGTGGACGCCGATCGTGGCGCTCGGAGGGCGGAGGGGGAGCCGTGACTACCGAGCGTGTCCCCCGCACCCGGTCGGTGGCCCGCTCGGGGCAGGACCCCGGACGGGCTCCGTCGAACGGTTGTGGAGCGGCGCGGCGCGGTGCCGGGTCCCGGAACACGACGGAGGAACCTGAACGTGACACGCCCCCGCCCCAGGCGTCGGCTGGCGCTCGTCGCCGGCCTCGCCGCCGGTCTCGGCGTCGCCGCGCTCCCCAGCGCGCAGGCGAGCCTGCTCGACACCACCACCGAGGCGATCGAGGAGGCGTTCGCGCCCCAGCTCGTGACGGTCACCGCCGACCTCGCCCAGCGCAACGTGCTGGCGAACAGCGGCCTCGACGTCACGGAGCACGCCGGGCACGACTACGTCGAGGTGGTGCTCCACACGGTCGACGACCTGGCGCTGCTGGAGTCCCTGGGCCTGCCGTTCGAGGTCCGGATCCCCGACCTCGGTCTGCGGTCGGCGCAGATCCGCGCCGCCAACGAGGCCTACGCAGAGGCCACCGACGCGTCGCCCCTGCCGTCGGGCCGCGACTCGTACCGCACGCTCGAGGACTACAACGCCGAGATGCGAGCCCTGGCCGAGGACCACCCCGGCGTCGTGAAGCTGCTCGAGCTGCCGCACCAGACCGTCGAGGGCAAGACGGTGCTCGGCCTCGAGATCGCCACCGGCGTCAACGAGACCGATGCCGCCGACGACGAGCGGCCCACCTTCGTGCTGATGGGCCTGCACCACGCGCGCGAGTGGCCGTCGGGCGAGCACACGATGGAGTTCGCCCACGACCTGGTCCAGGGGTACGAGCGCGGCGACGCCCGCATCGCACCGCTCGTCGAGCGGGCCCGCACCCTGCTGATCCCGGTGGTGAACGCCGACGGGTTCGAGAAGTCGATCACCGACGGCATGCTCGTCGACCTGCGCGCCCTGAACGACACCGGCCTCGACCCGCTCGACGGCCAGACGTCGATCCTCGTGACGCCGGGCAACGCCTACAAGCGCAAGAACTGCCGGCCCCACGACGGCATGGACACCGCTCCCGGGTTCTGCGACGCGGCCAAGAGCCCCGGTGGATTCGGCATCGGCGTGGACCTCAACCGGAACTACGGCGCCTTCCACGGCGGTCCGGGCGCCGCCGCCGAGCCCGTCGACCCCACGTACCACGGCCCCGAGGGCTTCTCCGAGCCGGAGATCCAGAACGTGCGCGAGCTGGTGAGCACGCGGCACGTCACGATGCTCATCAGCAACCACACGTTCTCCAACCTCGTGCTCCGGCCGAACGGCGTGAACCCGCAGACCATCGGTCCCGACGGCAACCCGGTCGGCGACGCGCCCGACGAGGACGCGATGAAGGCGCTCGGCGCCAGCTTCGCCGCCCAGAACGGCTACCGGAACATCCACGGCTGGGAGCTCTACGACACCACCGGCACCACCGAGGACTGGTCGTACAACGCCACCGGTGGCTACGGCTACACCTTCGAGATCGGGCCGGACGAGTTCCACCCGCCGTTCCCGGAGGTGGTCGACGAGTACCTGGGCGCCGGTGAGTACGCCGGCAAGGGCAACCGCGAGGCGTACCTGATCGCTCTCGAGGCGGCCATCGACCCCACGACCCACTCGATCGTCGCCGGCGACGCCACGCCCGGGGCCACGCTGCGCCTGACCCGCACCGGCTCCACCCCCACCTGGACCGGCTCGTTCACCGACACCGTCGACACCGTGCTCCGCGTCCCGGCCGACGGCCGCTTCGAGTGGCACACGAACCCCTCCACCCGCCCGCTGGCCATGAGCAAGCGGTTCCAGGTGCTGGCCGAGGAGCCCACGGAGGAGGAGGTGTTCACCGGCACGGTGCCGGCGCCGGCCGAGCACGTCGACGTGGAGTGGCAGGTGGACCAGCCCGCCACCATCGCGAACGTCGCGCTCGACTGGTCGCTCCCGGACGACCTCGACCTCGAGGTGTACCGGAAGGAGGCCGACGGCTCGCTGACGCAGGTCGGCAGCTCGGGCAGCTTCGTGGGCGAGAAGGAGCTGGCCACGTTCATGGATCCCCAGCCGGGCACCTACGTGCTGCGGGTCATCAACTTCGCCGCCGTCCCCGGCCAGCCGTTCACGCTCACCGCGACCACGCACCTGGCCGACACCGAGACGACCACGGGACTGATCGAGGCGTGGACGCTCACCTGCGAGGTCGACGGCGAGGTCGTCGAGCAGGTGCCCGTCATCGTCGACCGCGGCCAGCGGGTGCTGGTCGACCTCGAGGTGTGCGGCCCGAAGGGCCCGCCGAAGAAGGCGAAGCCGGCCGGCGCGAAGCGCTGAGGGACCTGATCAGGCGGCGTGCACCCGCTCGCGCTCGAGCGAGGTGTGCGCCGCCCGGTCGGCCCAGGCGGCCAGCCCGATCGACACGACGGCGAGCACGGTGTGCACCACGACGAAGCCGGTGTCGTGGTCGGCGAGCGCGATCTGGGTGGCGCGCACGACCCACACGCCCACGGTCCACACCGCGAACGCCCGCACGAGCGTCGGCGCCCACGGCGCGGTGCGGCCACCGGCACGGCGGCCCTGCCACCACACGCCGAGGACGGCCACGGCGAAGGCGGTGAACGCGAGGGCCAGCGCAGTGCGCCCGACCTGACCGGCGGTGGACAGGGCGTCGTCGGTCCAGATGTTCCGGATGCGCGTCGTCCACACGAGGAGCGTGAAGGCGGACAGCGCCACGGCGGGGCGCAGCTGGGGGGAGCGCATGCCCCGACGGTACCGACGCCGCCCAGGCGCTCCCCCATCGCCCTGACAGCCGGATGGACGCCGGCGCCGGGCACACTGGTGCGCATGGAGTCGTTCGCACCCACCCAGCCGGTCGCCACGCTCGACGCCGAGGAGCGCGGCGCCTTCGTCATCCGGGTGTACCAGCACCTGCTGCTTGCCGTCGCCGCGTTCGTCGGCATCGAGATCGTGCTGTTCGCCACCGGCATCGCCGAGGCGCTGCACGACTTCCTCGTGAGCGCCAGCAGCGCCTGGCTGCTCATCCTCGGAGCGTTCATGGTGGTGCAGTGGATCGCCACGTCGGCGGCCCACAACCTCGAGAAGCCCGAGGTGCAGTACGCCGGCCTGCTGGGCATGGCGGCCGGCGAAGCGCTGATCTTCGCCCCGTTCCTGCACATGGTGTTCGAGGACCCCTCCAACGGGTCCACCACGGTGTGGGCGGCCGCGGCGGTCACCGCGCTCGGCTTCGCCGGGCTCACCATCGTGGCCTGGACCACCCGCAAGGACCTGTCGTTCCTGCGCCCGATGCTCATGTGGGGCGGCATCGCCGCCCTGGTCCTCATCGTGGCCGCCGTGCTGTTCGGCCTCAGCCTCGGCGTGTGGTTCTCGGTCGCCATGATCGCCCTCGCCGGCGGGTCGATCCTCTACCAGACGCAGCGCATCATGGCGACGTTCCCGTCGAACGCCCACGTGGGCGCAGCCGTCCAGCTCTTCGCCTCGGTGATGCTCCTGTTCTGGTACGTCCTGCGCCTGTTCAGCCAGCTGCGCCGCTGACGCGGGTGGCGCCGGCCGACGCCGGCACCAAGCTGGTTCTGATCCCACGATCCCCGGTGGCCTGCCGGAGATCCGGGGGCCGGTACCTCAGCCGGCGGCGGACCCGCCGGGCGGCGCGTCCTCGGCGCGGCCGAGGGCGTTGACCCGCAGGGCCACCGCGTCGGGGATGGGCACCGGCTCGACGACGTCGACCTCGTCACGCGGCTTCGACCGGTGCGCCACCCGGGAGCCGGCGAAGGCGATGCCGAACACGAACACGCCGAGCGCCACGATCGCCCAGAGGATGACCCCGCCGCCCAGCAGCGCGCCGACGGCCACGAGCAGGCCGCCGCACAGCAGCCCCACCAGCGGCAGCACGGACGTCTGCTTGGTGGGCACCACCCCACCGCGGCCCCGGGGCCCGCTGAACCGGCCGCGCACGCGGGCCTCGAACACGGCCCGCGACAGGTCGTCGATCCGCGCCCGGTCCCCCGCCTCGATGGCGGCGAGGTGCCCGTCGACCACGTCCCAGTCATCGGGTCGCAGGCGCAGCGAGCGGACCTCGCTGAGCAGCCGGGACAGCTCGGCGTCGCGGTCGACGGCGCTCACGGGAAGAGCGTCCCCTGGGAGTCGTCGGGTCGCAGGTGCTTCGGTACGGCACGCACCGCGCCCGCCCACGGCAGGTGCTCCATGAACACCCAGCTCCGGCGGTGGATGGCCGACGGCCCCACGCCGGCGAGCGCCGTCTTGTGCCGCGGGCACGGATAGCCCTTGTTGGTGTCGAAGCTCCACCACGGGTGGGCGTCGGCGCACTCGCGCATGAGGCGGTCGCGCGTGACCTTGGCGACGATGGACGCCGCCGCGATCGACAGGCAGGTGGCGTCGCCCTTCACGATCTTGGTGACGTTGCCGGTGCCCACGAAGTCCCAGTTGCCGTCGAGCAGCACGCGGTCGGCCACGACGCCGAGCCCGGCCAGGGCACGCCGGGCGGCCAGCCGCTGGGCCTCGGACATCCCGAGCTCGTCGCACTCGTCGGGCCAGGCGTGACCCACGGCCCACGCGTCGGCCCAGCCCACGATGCGCTCGTACATGATCTCGCGCTCGGCCTCGGTGAGGAGCTTGGAGTCGCGGATCTTCGTGAGCCGGCGGTCCTTGGGGATCACCACCGCGCCGAGGGTGAGCGGTCCCGCCCACGCCCCCCGGCCGACCTCGTCGATGCCGACGACGACGTCGTGGCCGGCCTCCCACAGGTCGCGCTCGAGCCGGGTGCCGGGGGCCTTGCGCTTCAAGCTCGGCCGGAGCGTGGGTGCGGTGGCCGCCGCCATGGGGGCGACGGTAGCCCCCGACCCCGGCCGCGGCGGCACTCCGCCGCGACCGGGGCGGGTCAGGCCCGGGCGAGCTGGGCCACCTCGCGCAGCGCCGACAGCTTGTGCGGGTTGCGGATCGCGTACACGTTGGTGATGCGGCCGTCCTCGACGGTGACGCTCACCACGGTGTCGAGCTCGCCGCCGATGTCGATGCGGGCGCCCGGCGCACCGTTGAGCCAGATCGCCGTCGTGGCGAAGTCCTGGATCCCGGCGGCGCCCACGAGGAACCTCGCCACCCGCTCGGCGCCCACGATCGGGCGTCGGGCCGCGGCCACGAGACCGCCGCCGTCGGCCACGACGACGACGTCGGGCGCCAGCACGTCGAGCAGCCCCTGCAGGTCGCCGTTCCGCACCGCTGCGAGGAAGCGGTCGACCACCGCCTGCTGCTCGGTGGTGCTGACCGCCACGCGCGGCCGGCGGGCGGCCACGTGCTCGCGAGCGCGGTGGGCGATCTGGCGCACCGCTGCGGGGGTCTTGCCCAGCGCCTCGGCGATCTCCTCGTACGGCGTGTCGAACACCTCTCGGAGCACGAACACCGCGCGCTCGGCCGGCCCGAGGGTCTCGAGCACCGTGAGCATGGCGATCGAGACGCTCTCGGCGAGCTCGACGTCGGCGGCGACGTCGGGAGTCGTGAGCAGCGGTTCGGGGAGCCACTCGCCCACGTAGTCCTCCCGCCGCCGGGCCACCGTGCGCAACCGGTTGAGCGCCTGGCGGGTGGCGATCCGGACCAGGTAGGCGCGCGGCTCGCGCACGGTGGCGTGGTCGACGCCGGACCAGCGCAGCCACGTCTCCTGCACGACGTCTTCCGCATCCGACGCCGATCCCAGCATCTCGTACGCGACCGTGAACAGGAGCGGACGGTGGCGGGCGAACGCCTCCTCGCCGCTCATGCGGACTCCGCGTAGCTGCGCTCGGGGGCGGCGAGCGGGATCTCGCAGACGTCGGAGAACCCCTGCGAGGTGATGCCCATGGCGGTGTTGCTCCGTGCGGTCAGGTTCGCGAAGCCCACCACGGCCGTCAGCTCGACGAGCGCAGGGGCGCCCAGCTGGTCGAGGAGCCGGGCGGAGAGCTCGTCGGTGACCTGCGGCGGCGTCTGCGTCATCGCCTCGGCGTACTCCATCACGTCGCGCTCGAGCGGCGTGAAGACGTCGGACGACCGCCACCGGGGGACCTGGCTCGCCTTCGTCAGGTCGAGGCCCTTGTTGTGGGCGTGGAAGTACTGGAAGTCGAGGCAGAACGAGCACCCGATCTGGGCCGAGACCGCCATGTGCGCGAACGACTTCAGGTTCGGGTCGAGCTGGTCCCACGTGTCGACCTTGCGCCCGAGCGCCGACAGGTGCATCAGCACCGGACGGTTGTGCCACATGACCCCGACGCCGTCGGGCACCTTGCCCAGCATCTTCTTGGTCATGCGCTTGATGAGGTGGCCGTAGGGGCCGGTGATCGCTGCCTGGGGGATCCGTGCGTCGGACATGTGCCCTCCTCGTGTCGATGTGGTCGACATGGAGACACCGCTCCCGCCTCGAGCGTGACAGCCGCGTCGTCGCCGCCCTCCACATCGATCACGGGCAGGAGCCGGTCGAGCCAGCGAGGGAGCCACCAGTTCGCCTCGCCGACGAGGGCCATGGTGGCGGGCACCAGCACCATGCGCACCACGGTGGCGTCGACGGCCACCGCCGTCGCGAGCCCGACGCCCATCATCTTCACCACGGGGTCGTCGCTGGCGACGAAGCCGAGGAAGACGCTGATCATGATGAGCGCGGCCGCGGTGATGACCTTGGCGGTGGCACCGAGACCCTCCACCACGCTGTCGATGTTGCTGTGCCCCCGGAGGTGCTCCTCCCGGATGCGGGACAGGATGAAGACCTCGTAGTCCATCGACAGGCCGAACAGGATGGCGAACATCATCATCGGCACGAAGGACGCGATGGGCACCGCCTCGTCGAGCCCGATGAGCGTGCGCCCCCAGCCCCACTGGAAGACGGCGACGACGACCCCGTAGGCGGCGCCGATGGACAGCAGGTTGAGCAGCGCCGCCTTGAGCGGCACGAGGACCGACCGGAAGACCATGGTCAGCAGGACGAACGAGAGCAGGACGACGGTGGCGATGAACCAGGGCAGCCGGCCGGCGATCTTGTCCGACTGGTCGATGTAGCCGGCGGTGGGTCCGCCGACGTACGCCTCGGCACCCGTGCCGTCCACGACCGCGGGGATCGCGGCGTCCCGGAGCTGGTGCACGAGGTCGGTGGTCGCCTGGTCCTGGGGCTTCGACGTGGGGACGACCGTGACGACGGCGGTGTCGCCGGCCGCGTTGCGCTCCGGCGGCGACACGGCCGCCACGCCGTCGAGCGCACCGAGCGACTCCCCGAGCGATGCCAGCACCGCGTCGGGCTCGTCCGCCCCGGCGAGGTCGACGACGACGAGCAGCGGCCCGTTGAACCCGTCCCCGAAGCCGTCGGCGAGCATGTCGTAGGCCCGGCGGTGCGTCGTGGACTCCGGATCGGTGCCCGCATCGGCCTGCCCGAGGCGCATGTCGGTCAGGGGCACGGCGAGGACCAGCAGCACGAGCGTGGCGGCCACGGCCGACCTCCACGGCCGGTGCGCGACCCAGTGCGCCCAGCGGACCCACCCGCCCGCCCGCCCCTCGCCCACCAGCTGCCTCGGTCGAGGAGCCATGCGGGTGCCGGCGAGGGCGAGGAACGCCGGGAGCAGGGTGACGGCCACGACGACGGCGACTGCGACGACGAGGGCCGCCGACCAGCCGAGCGCGGCGACGAAGGGGATGCCGGCGAGCTGCAGCCCGAGGATGGCGACCACGACCGTGCCGCCGGCGAACACCACCGCTTGTCCGGCCGTCGCGTTGGTGCGCCCGATGGACTCCTCGATGCCCATGCCGGCCCCGAGGTTGTCGCGGTGGCGGCTGAGGACGAACAGCGCGTAGTCGATGCCCACGCCCAGGCCGATCATGGTGCCGAGGTGCGGCGCGATCGAGGGGATCTCCACCACGCCGGCGAGCAGGCCCACCGATGACAGGCCGACGAGGAGGCCGGCCACGGCGGTCACGAGTGGCAGGCCCATGGCGAAGACCGAGCGGAACGCGACGAAGAGGATGACGAGCGCGGCGATGATGCCGATGGCCTCGGCGGGACCGGTGGAGCGCTCCTTGAGCACCGTCGGCAGCTCGCCGCCCAGCTCGACCTGGACGCCGGCCTCGACAGCCGGCGCCGCGGTCGCCTCCAGCTCCTCGAGCACGTCACGTCCCAGGTCGGCGACCGGCGCATCGAGCTGGACGGCCGCGAACGCGGTCGCCCCGTCCGCGGACACCGAGCGCGGGCCGGCGAGCGGCTCGGTCACCTGCAGCACCGATGGCATGGCCCGGATCTCCTCGACGGAGGCGGTGATCGCCGCCGAGTGGTCGGCGACGGCGCCGTCCTCGACGTGGAAGACGACCATGGCGGTGGCGCCGGCACGCTCCGGGAACCGCTCGTCGAGCAGGTCGACGGCGGTCGCCGACTCGACCCCGGGCACCGAGAAGTCGTCGACCTCCTCGGCACCGACGAGGCGGTCGAGCCCGACGACGCCGAGGATCGCCACCACCCAGAGGGCGACGACGGAGCGGCGGTGGCGGGCGGCGAGCACGCCGAGGTGGTGGAGCCAGCGGGACATGGGGTCCTCCCTTCGCTGACGACGACGATACGCCGATGTTGCACTGACTGCAACTTTGCATCGACTGTCGATCCGATAGGTTGGCGACATGGCTGCCGACGAGGGCCTCCGGGCTCGGAAGAAGCGCGAGACGGCGCGCCGCATCGAGTCGGCGGCGCTCGACCTCTTCGAGCGCGACGGCTTCGACGCCACGACCGTCGACGCCATCGCGGCAGCCGCCGACATCGCCCCCCGGACGTTCTTCCACTACTTCCCCACCAAGGAGGACGTCGTCCTGGCCGACTACGCCGACCGCCTCGAGCGGGTGCTCGGCCAGCTGCAGGACCGGGAGGCCGACGAGCCCGCCTGGCGCGCCGTGGGTGCGTCGTTCCGGGCCGTGGCGGAGGACTACGAGCGCGAGCGGCGCCTCATCGTCCGCCGCTTCCGGATCATGGCCGAGACGCCTTCGGTCGCGGCCCGCAGCCTGCAGCTGCAAGCCGGCTGGGAGCAGGACCTCGCCGAGGTGGTGACGGGCCGCGACGTGCCGGCGCCGACCGCCCGCCTGCTGGCCGCCGCGGCCGTCGCCGGCATGCGCGCCGCGCTGGAGGACTGGCTCGGCAGCGGCACCCGAGCGCGCCTGCCCGACGTGGTGCAGGCCCACTTCGACCACCTCGGACGGGGTCTCGACCAGCCGCCCAGCCCGTAGGTTCACCCGGATGGAGGAGCTGCTGCGCGTCCGACCCGGGTCCGACCTCGACCTCTCCGCCATCGACACCCGAGCGACGCCGGGCTTCGACGGCGACAAGGACGACGCCGAGCCCGTGTTCGCGGAGCGCCAGCAGCGCGTCGCCGAGCTCCAGGACCTGCTCTACGCCGACGGCTCGCAGCGGCTGCTCGTGGTGCTGCAGGCGATGGACACGGGTGGGAAGGACGGCACGATCCGCCACGTGTTCCACGAGGTCGATCCGATCGGCGTGCACATGCGGTCGTTCAAGAAGCCGACGTCGACCGAGCTGGCGCGCGACTACCTCTGGCGGGCCCACGCCCAGGTGCCGGCCGACGGCGAGCTGGTCGTGTTCAACCGCAGCCACTACGAGGACGTGCTCGTGGTGCGGGTGCACGGGCTCATCGACGACGAGCGGGCGCGGCTGCGCTTCGCCCACATCCGCGACTTCGAGCGGATGCTCGTGGAGGAGGGCACCACGATCGTCAAGCTCTTCCTGCACATCAGCAAGGAGGAGCAGGCCGAGCGGCTGCAGGCCCGGCTCGACGAGCGGGACAAGCGCTGGAAGTTCTCCACGGGCGACCTGGCCGAGCGGGCGCACTGGGACGACTACCAGCGCGCGTACCAGGAGGCCATCGCCGCCACCTCGACCGAGGAGGCGCCGTGGTACGTCGTGCCGGCCGACCGCAAGTGGTACCGGAACCTGGCGGTCAGCACGATCCTCGTGGAGACCCTGGAGGGCCTCGGCATGTCGTACCCCCAGCCCGAGGAGGGGCTGGACGACATCGTGATCGAGTAGGGGCTACCCGAAGCTGTCGCCCTGCTCGGGCCCCGGCACCACGGCTCGCGGTGCGTCGGGCGGTGCCGCGAGCAGCGCCTCGCCGCGGGCCTCGGTGGACCGCCACGCCGGGTCGAGGCCCGGGCAGGTGAGCACCACGGCCTGGTCGGGGTCGTGCCGGTCGAGCTCCCACAGCAGCGCGGGTCGCTCGCCGTGCCAGCGGATGGCGAACGACAGCGTCCCGAACCGCGTGGGCGCGTCGTGCACCTCGACCCCCTGGCCGTACCAGGAGGCGGGGATCATCGACACGAGGGCGAGGCCGTCCTCGGTCTCGTGCACGAGCATCGTCCGCACGAAGCTGAGCAGCTCGGCCGCCGCCCAGCCGTGGTGACCGTCGCCCATGCACCCGCCGGCCACCCGCGGGTGGACGGCCTCGGGCCAGGTCCACGTGGGGGTGGCGGCCGACAGGAACCAGTCGAGGCGCTCGAGCGCGCGGCGATCGCCGGCGAGCAGCTCGACGAACGCGACCTGGAGGGTGAGGTAGGTGCCGAGGCCGGTGTGGCTGATGCCCTGGTAGAAGGCCTCGTCGATGCAGAACCGCTCGCGGATGACGTCGAGCGTGGCCTGCATCGCCTCGTCCTCCGCGCCGAGCAGCTGCAGGGGCCACACGGCCGCCAGCGAGCCGATGACGCCGGGGTCGATGCGCCGGCGGGGACCGGCCGGCACCGCCAGCGTGCCGAGCCGCTCGGCCGTGAGCTGCAGGGACGACTGCACGTCGGCGGTCATCTGCTCGAGGAAGGTCCGGCTGCGCTCGGCGGCCTCGTCCTCGCCCGCGGCCCGCAGCAGCCGTTCGGCGTCGCGCAGGCCGGCCAGCGCCCAGAAGTCGTCCCAGTAGAAGAAGTCGTGGGGACCGAGGTGCTCGGCCGAGATGCCGGGCGGGAGCAGGCCTCGCAGGGCCGGGTCGGCGCGGCGCTTGCCCCGGCGCTTGCGCTCGATCCACTGCACTCCCCCGGCGACCGAGTGGGAGACCTGCTCGAGCAGGTCGCGGTCGCGGGTGAGGTCCCAGTGCAGGGCGAGCGCCCACAGCGCGGCGCCGTTGGCGTCCCACTCGAGGCGCTGGGAGAAGAAGAACCCGTCGACGTGCTGGCGGCCCGGGAACGTCGCCAGCACCTGGCGGGCCTCGGCGTGGAAGCCGTAGCGGTCGAGGGCGGCCAGCAGGTAGGCGGCGTCGCGGAACCAGAAGCGGTGGTAGGTGCGGGGCCCGGGGGTGATGTCGTCGCCGTCGTGGAACAGCAGCAGGTAGCGACGGTTGGCGTCGACGGCCGACTGCAGCCGCTCGTCGGGCAGCACCAGCCGCATCCCGCGATCGGTGTGGGCGCGCCAGCCGCTGGCCACCTGCTCGGCGGTGGGCAGGGCCTCGGGGAACCGCGGGGCCCGCTTCACCCGGCGGCGGGCTCGGCCCTCGAGGCGGGTGCGGGGCTCGGGCTCCATGGGCAGCGCGACCCGGAGGACCTGGCGGTGCGGCAGCGGGTACACGAAGGCCGCCTGGGCCATGCCGGCCTCGTCGCGCAGGTCGTCGGGGAACGTCGGCTGGGTGTCGCCGGCGAACACCTTCGCAGAGCAGTCGCCGTCGTGGAACGTCGAGGCGGCCACGGCGTTGGGCGGCTTCGGCAGCAGCATGGCGATGCGCCCGTCGACCGTGACGGTGGTGCCGTGCAGCCCGATGCGCTCGATGACCGAGAGGCCCTCGGCGTTGTAGGGGCGCACGGCCAGGGCGAGCGCCACCGGCACCGCCGAGTCGTTCTCGATCTCGACGATCACCAGCTCCTCGCCGCCGTCGGCGGCGGTGGCCTGCACGGCGTAGGCGCGGTGGATGATGTCGCCGCCCGGCACCCGCATGCGCGTCTCCACCACGGGCGAGTCGCCGAGCAGGCCCTGGCGCACGTTGGCTTCATCGGCCGGCACGTGCCAGCGGTCCTCGGCGCCGATCCACCAGTCGAGCGACCACGAGTCGATCCAGGGCGAGACCAGCCCGCGCGGGTCGACGACCGCCTCCCGGGCCGAGCCGAGGTTGCCGATCATCGTCCAGTTGCGGCCCGTGACGTTCGACAGGAACGGGAGGTGGCCCCGGGGCACGAACGCCGGCGAGGACGGATCGATCTGCCGGCGCAGCCAGTGCGGCCACACCCAGTCGGCGCCGAGCTGGCTCGCGGCGCGGGTGCGCAGGGCGCGGAACACCGTGCGGGCGCCGATGGGCAGCATCTCGCCCGGCGCCTGGATCTCGAAGTGCTCGCCGAGGCGCTGGAACGTGGAGAGGTGGCGGATGGTGTCGTCGTCGATGCGGAGCCGGCCGAGCAGGCGCCGGACCATCCAGGTGCGGACGCTCACCGGTCTGCGAAGCCGTGCATCTCGCGCCGGTGCGCTCGGTGGAGCAGGCCGGCGTAGGCATCCCGCGCCGTGGAGCCCTCGTGGCACACGGCGACGACCTGGTCGGTGATGGGGGTCTCGACGCCGGCCTCGCGGGCCATCGCCTGCACCGCCCGGCAGCTCTTGACGCCCTCGGCCACCTGGTCCATCTCGGCGATCACCTCGTCGATCGTCATGCCCTCGCCGAGGCGCTGGCCCACGTGGCGGTTGCGGGACTGCGGCGAGATGCACGTGGCGATGAGGTCGCCCATCCCCGCCAGCCCGGCGAAGGTCAGCGGCTGGCCGCCGTAGGCCACGCCGAGCCGGGTGATCTCGGCGAGCCCTCGGGTGATGACCGCCGCCCGCGTGTTGTCGCCTGCGCCGAGGCCGTCGGCCATGCCGGACGCGATGGCGATCACGTTCTTGAACACCCCGCCCAGCTCGCACCCGACGAGGTCGTCGTTGGTGTACACGCGGAACACCTCGGTGCAGAACAGCTCCTGGAGCGCTTCGGCCACGGCGAGGTCGTGCATCGCCAGCACGGACGCGGCGGCCGCCCCGCTGAGGATCTCCTTGGCGAGGTTGGGGCCGGTGAGCACGCCGGTGGGGTGTCCCGGCAGCACGTCGTGCACGATCTGGGTCATCCGCATGCCGGTGTCGAGCTCGAGGCCCTTCGTGAGGCTCACGACCGGGACCCACGGCCGCACCATCGGCGCCGCCTCACGGAGCGTCTCCCGGAACGCATGGGACGGGATGCCCATCACCACGAGGTCGGCGCGGTCGAGCGCCTCGGCCAGGTCGGCGGTGGCCCGCAAGGAGGGGTGGAGGTCGTGGTCCGGCAGGTACTGCACGTTGCGGTGGCGCTCGTTGACGTCGGCGACCGTCTCCGGTGACCGCGCCCAGAGCATCGTGGGCGCCTTGTGGGCCACCAGGTGGGCGACCGTGGTCCCCCACGAGCCGCCGCCGAGGATGGCGACGTTGATCTCCGACATGCCGGTCACGCTAGTGGCGGGCGTGGGGGCGCCCCGAGCGAGGGCCCGTCCGTACACTGCGCGAGGCATGGCCGCACCGCCCACCGCCGTCGTCGTCCCGGTGAAGGACTTCACGCGGGCGAAGGTTCGCCTGGCCGAGCAGCTCGACGCGCCGTCGCGAGCCGCGCTGGCGCGCGACATGGCCACGATCGTCGTGGAGGCGGCCGCGCCCCTGCCCGTCGTCGTGGTGTGCGACGACGACGACGTGCGCGACTGGGCCACGGGCGTCGGGGCCGAGGTCATCTGGACGCCCGGGCTCGGGCTGAACGGCGCCGTGCAGGCGGGCGTGGCGGAGCTCGACGCCCGCGGCGTGCGCACGGCCGTGGTCGCCCACTCCGACCTGCCCCTGGCGACCTCGTTCGAGTGGGTGGCCGCCACCGAGGGGGTCACGATCGTGCCCGACCGCCGCCTCGACGGCACCAACGTGCTCGCCCTACCCGCCGCCGCGCCGTTCCGGTTCGCCTACGGCGCCGGCTCCTACGTCCGGCACCGGGCCGAGGGGCTGCGGCTCGGGCTGCCCGTGCGCATCGTGCGCGACGCCCGCCTCGGCTGGGACGTCGACCACCCCGGCGACCTGGTCCTCCCCGCCCACCCCTGACCGCACTGACCGCACCGATGAGCACCGCCGACCTCCCCGACCTGCCCACGCCGTCCCCGCCCGACCCGAGCGAAGCGCCGGAGCCGGTGAGCCGCGACCTGCCCGTGCCGGAGTCCGCGCTCGCCATCGGCGCCCACCCCGACGACGTCGAGTTCGGCGCCGGCGCCACCCTGGCCAAGTGGGCGGCCGCCGGGTGCGAGGTCCACCACCTCGTGTGCACCGACGGCTCGAAGGGCTCGTGGGACCCGTCGCAGGACGTCGCCGAGCTCGTCGCGACCCGCCAGGCCGAGCAGCGCGCCGCGGCGGCGGCGCTGGGCGCGACCGGCAAGGTCGTGTTCCTCGGCTGGCCCGACGGCGAGCTCGACTCGTCCGTCCGCCAGCGCTGGGAGGTCGCCTACTGGATCCGTCGGCTGCAGCCGGGGGTGGTGCTCGGCCACGACCCGTGGAAGCGGTACCGGCTGCACCCCGACCACCGGCACGCCGGACTGCTCGCGGTCGAGGGCATCGTCGCCGCTCGCGACCCGCACTTCTTCCCCGAGCAGGACCTGCCCCACCACCGCCCCGACGTGCTGCTGCTGTGGGAGGCCGACGAGCCCGACCACGTCGAGCAGGTCGCCGCCGCGCACGTCGACGCCAAGCTCGCCGCCCTGCGGGCCCACACGTCGCAGTTCCGCTCCACCATGGGCGTCCACGTCGACCACCCGGAGGCCGAGGCGCAGTGGGCGGCCTTCGGCGAGCGCGTCCGGGACCGCCTCGCCGAGTGGGGTCGCTTCGGCGGCTGCGACCTCGCCGAGGGGTTCAAGAAGATCGACCGCCTCTGACCCCGGCGCGGGCAGCCCTGCGTCACCGCTACGGTCGGGGACCGTACGGCAGACGAGCTGATGGGGGAGCCGCCATGCACCAGATCCTGTCCACCACGCCGATGGAACCGGTCGACGGTCGCGTCGACGTGAGCTACGCCGAACGGAGCGGCTGGACCGAGAGCATGGGCGCGACGATCCTGGCCGTCCTCCTCGGCGACGAGTGCTGCGGGCCCTTCATCGTCCTGAGCTACGTCGAGCCGATGGACGAGCAGATGCCGCTGTCGTTCGCCCACGCCCACGCCAGCGACAACTGGCGGATCTCCGTGCGGGGCACCACGAACATGGGCCGCGACGCCTACGAGCAGGGCCAGTTCCGGTTCCACGACGGCGGCGTGCCGTACGCGAGCGACAACTTCGCGTGGGGCCCCGACGGCGGGTACGGGATCATCATGTTCGCCGACCGGCGGGGCTTCGCCATCCGCCCGGTCAAGGCCGAGATCGCCGCGACGGTGACACCCGAGCAGGAGGCGGCCGGCGCCTTCCTCGGCATCGACATGCAGGACCCGTGCCCCGGCGCGCCGGCCATCGCCACGACGATGGGCCCGACGGTGCGCGCCCACCTCGACGGCGGCTTCGACTCGTCCGCCGAGTGGGACGAGATCGCGCCCGGCGTCCGCATGGCAGCCGGGCTCGCCGGCGAGCCGACGTGCGGTCCGGTGCTCGTGTTCCTCGACGCGGCACCGGGCGCCGAGGTCCTGCCCGTGCGCGCCACCGCCTCCGAGGTGCTCGTCGCCCCGGTGTCCGGTTCGGTCGAGGCCGCCGGCACCACCCTCGCGCAGGGCGATGTGCGGGTCGAGGAGGCCGACGTCGAGCAGCCGGCCATGGTCGCCGGTCCGGACGGTGCCCAGGTCGTGGCCATCTTCGCCGACCGCCGGGCGCTGCGGTCGGCGCTCGACGACGGCACGGTGGGCGGTGCGCTCGGCGAGGCCCTCTCGTCGGTGCTCGCCGAGCTCCAGAGCCAGCTCCTCGCCGGCTCCGCGCCCTGACGCCGGCCGGCGCCGGCCCCACCTGTCCCCAGGAGGAGCACCCATGACCGCCATCGCCCGCATGCGCAGCGTCGTCATCGACTGCCCCGACGCCGCTGCGCTCGCCGAGTTCTACCGCCAGCTCGTCGGCGGCGAGATCACCGTCGCCGTCGACGACTGGGTGGTGCTCGAGCCCGAGCCGGGCCGCCGGCTCGCGTTCCAGCAGGCCGACGAGTACGCCCCTCCGACGTGGCCGTCGGCCGAACGACCGCAGCAGTTCCACCTCGACGTCACCGTCGACGACATCGACGAGGCCGAGCCCGCGGTGCTGGCGATCGGCGCCCGGAAGCACGACGTCCAGCCGGGCGAGGCCGAGGACGGGAACTTCCGCGTCTACCTCGACCCGGTGGGCCACCCCTTCTGCCTCTGCTGGGACTGACGGTCGGGCGACCACACGGTTCCTTCGGCGAGGATCCTCACGCTCGGCGCCGTCGGCGCACCTTCGACGAGGATCCTCACGCTCGTCCCCGCCAGGCGGACGTCGGCGAGGATCCTCACGGTCGTCGCCGCGGAGCACCGCTGGAGCGAGTCGATCAGGGCGTCCAGGCGGGGTCGCGACCGAGCACCGCGGCCAGGCGGTCGACCGGAGCCGCATCGGGCGCGGCGGCGACCGGGCGCCCGAAGGCCACGTCGGTGCCCACCGGCCGCTCCTCGCCGGGCTGCGGGCCCATCGTGGCGATGCACGCGGCCACGTGATCCTCGTCGGCCTCGAACGGCTGCCCGGTGGCCCGGGCGAGGTCCCACCCGTGCGCGATCACCTCGTCCAGGGCGACGAGCCCGGCGATCTCGCCCGGCATGTCGATGCCGCCGGCCTGGGTCATGCCTTCCCAGGCGGACGGGTCCTGCCACGCCCGGGCGAGCTCGGCGAGCCGGGCCGGGATCCGCTGCTGCCAGCCGGGCGCCAGCCGCCGTGCATCCCCGGACGGGCCCGCCGGCTCGCCGTCCGGCGTGGTCTTCGTCGCCGCGTCCGTGAACGCCAGGGCCAGGCCCTCCACGTGGTCGAGCAGATCGCCCACGGAGTACTCGGGGCAGGGCGTCGGCAGCGGGAGGTGGTCGTCGCCCAGGGCAGCGATCACCGCCGCGGTCCGGTCCGTGGCAGCTCGCAGGTCGATCATCGGATGCTCCTCCGGTCGTGTCGACGGCAGTCGAGCAGGAGACGACGCCGGCCGGCGGAACTCATCGCGAGCGTGCTGAGCTCCCTCAGACGATGCGGCGGCCGAGGCGGATGCGCAGGCGCGTGTCCCAGAGGTACAGGTTGAACGGGACGCGCCGGATCGGGCCGGGGATGTGCCGGTCGACCGCCGCCCAGGTGCGCATCATCACGTCGAAGGTGCGCTGGTGGCGGCCGGTCCAGGGCAGGCCGAGCTCGTCGCGGAACGCCGGCGGCAGGAAGCCCACGCTCTGGAGCTGCACCAACGGTCCGACGATCCACGACCAGGGGGTGCCCAGGAACTCGGCTCGGGCGATGCCCTGGAGGTACCGCCGGGTGACGTCGTCCATCTCGATGCGGGCGACGTTGGCGTCCCAGTACTCCCGGAACGCCGCCCGGTCGGCCGGCCACTGCTCGGGACGCACCTGCAACGTGGTGGCCAGGCGCCGGCAGTAGCGGTACACGCGCTCGGCGGTCTCGTCGTCGTGCTCCACCCCGAGCACGGCCTGGATGTCCTCGACGCCCTTGTAGAGGCACGCCGCCACCCACAGCTGCAGGTCGCGCGACATGGCGTTGTACGCCACCGGGTCGCCCGGGAGCGAGTGGACCTGTCGGTGCTGGCGGTCGACCTCGCGGCGCATGGCCTCCCGCTCCTGGTCGGTGCCGAGCAGGGCGATGGCGAGGTACGCCAGCGTGGTCCGCGTGCGCTTGATCGGACGGTCGTGGATGCGGCCGCTGGCGACGCGGCTCTTCGCCACCCCGTGCCCGACGGGGAGCTGCGCGAGCTGCATGATCACGTTGGCGCCGGCGGCCGCCAACCCGATGCCCGACAGCGACTCCTCGACCAGCGCCCGGGCGACCGGGTCGTGCTCGGGGTCGGCGGCGGTGGGGGGCGGGTCGAGCGGGCGGCTCAGCGTCTGGGACATGAGCGCATCCTATGTCCCACCCCGCCCCCGCGTGACCTTGGGCCCTGGCTCGGCCCGGAGGCCGGGCGGATGCTGGCGCCATGAGGCGTTGGCACTGGTCGTACGTGCCGGCGCTCGCCCTGGCCGTCACCGTGGCCGTGAGCTGCGGCGACGACGAGCTGGCGGTGCCGGTGTCCGGGTCCGGCGGCGAGGTGGCCGAGGAGGTGCAGGGCGTCCCGACCGCGCAGTACTACGCGGACAACTGCTCGGGATGCCACGGCGTGACCCGGGGCGGCGCCACCGGTCCCGCCCTGACGCCCGAGCGGCTCACCGCATCCCCCGACGTCTACCGGTCGACCATCAAGGACGGACGGACGGGAACCGTGATGCCGGCGTGGGGCGGGCAGCTGTCCAGCCGCGACATCGACGCGCTCGTCGCGTTCCTGCGCTTCACCGAGCCCGAGCCTGCGCCCGAGTGGACCATGGACGACATCCGGGCGAGCCACGAGGTGCTCGTGCCCGACGACCAGCTGGCCACCGCGCCGGCCCACGACGGGAACCTCGAGAACCTGATGCTGGTGACCGAGCGCGAGGCCCGCTCCATCGCCGTGATCGACGGCGACACCCACCGGCTGCTCGGCCACATCGAGGCGTCGTACCGAGCCCACGGCTACACCTTCTCCCCCACCGACCCGCGCTGGGCGTACAACCTCGGACGGGACGGCTGGCTGTTCAAGATCGACCTCTACACGCTCGAGCCGGTCCGCAAGGTCCGCATCGGCGTCGACGCCCGCGGCGTCGCCATGTCCGACGACGGCCGGTTCATCGTCGCCGGCAACTACGCCCCGGCCACGGCCGTGATCGTCGACGCGAACACACTCGAGCCGTTGGAGTACATCGAGACCGTCGCCCCGAACCCCGACGGCCAGATGGTCCCGTCGCGCGTCGCCATCGTGAGCGACGTCGCCCCCGAGCTGGTCGGGCCGTACTTCCTGCTGGCCCTGAAGGAGGCCGGGCAGGTCTGGCGGGTCGACTGGTCGGACCCCGAGTTCGGCATCACCAAGCTCGCCGACGTGGGCCACATCCTCCACGACGGGTTCCTGTCGCCCGACAACAAGACCTTCTACCTGGCCTCGCAGGCCGACAACTTCATGGCCGCCATCGACGTGGCCAGCATGACCCTGCGGGACCGCATCGACACCGGCACCACCCCGCACCCGGGCTCCGGTGCCGCGTGGGAGGCGGGCGGCGTCCAGTACGGGGCCACGGTGCACGCCGGCGAGGGCAAGGTCACGATCTGGGACCTGTCCGACGACCAGATCGTGGGCACGGTGCCGACGCCCGGCCCGGGCCTGTTCGTGCGCAGCCACCACAGCAGCCCCTACGTGTGGGCCGACGCCGTGTTCGGCGACCCGCCGAACAACATCGTCGTGTTCGAGAAGGCCCCGCCGTTCGAGGTGGTGGGTGTGATCGAGGACGGGGTGCGCACGGTGCACCCGGAGTTCACGGCCGACGGCCGGTTCACGTACGTCTCCGACTGGGACGGCAACGTGGTGCGGGTCTACGACGCCACCACGCTCGAGAAGGTCGCCGAGATCGACGGCATCGAGACGCCGACCGGCATCTTCAACACGTCACGGCGCCACGAGACCCTCGGCCACTGAGCCACGCCGCTCCCCGCTCAGTTCCAGCGGGGGTCCCCGGGGAAGAACGCCATCGAGCGCAGCGAGCCCCGCTGGCGGGCCAGGACGTCGCGCCAGAGCCGCTCGGGGTGCTCGGTGAACACGTCGTCGTCCTCGGCGTCGAGCACGAACCAGCCGCCGGCCTCCAGCTCGAGCTCGAGCTGCCCGCCCGACCAGCCGGCGTACCCGGCGAAGACCCGCAGGGCGGTGACGCCGGGGGGCGCGTCGGACGGGTCGCCGTGGAGGTCGATGGCCCCGATGGTGGGCGTGATCGGCTTGAAGACCGCCGTGGGATCGACCTCGGGCGCGTCCTCGAACAGGCTCTCGAGCGGGCCCTCGCTGCGGCAGCGGGCCAGGCAGATGGCGCCCTCCGGGCTCACCGGCCCGCCGACGAAGATGCGGTCGGGGTCCTCCACGTAGGGCGCCCACGTCGGGACGGCCTCGCGCACCGGCACGTCGCCCGGCCGGTTGAGCACCAGGCCGAGGGCGCCGTCGGCGGAGTGCTCGATGAGGTACACGACGGTGCGGCGGAAGTTCGGGTCCTCGAGCGTGGGCTCGGCGACCAGGAGGTGACCGCGCAGGCTCATCGCCCTACTTGCCCGCCGCCCGCTGCTCGTCGGTGCGCACGTCGCCGTGGCGGATGTCGAGCCCGAACGCCCGCTCGAAGCGGTCGAAGTACTCGTCGTCGGTGTCGGCCGCGCCGAGCGCCAGCCAGTCGGCGTCGCTCACCCCGGCGCGCCCGTCGGCCAGCTCGTCGCCGCCGTAGGCGCACACGTACCGCAGGCGGGGGGACTCGTCGGCGATGGCCTCGGCGATCACCTCGGCGACCGCCGGGGCTCGCACGTTCGCGGCGATGCCGGCCGCGTAGAAGGCGTACATGCGCCGGTACGCGTCGGCGTAGGGCGAGTCCTCGTGCAGGTCGGTGTGCTTGTTCAGCAGGGCGGTGCGGGTCACGCCGGGCTCGATCACCTTCACCCGCACGCCGTAGGGCGCCAGCTCCTGGGCCATGTTCTCGCTGAGGCACTCGACCGCCCACTTCGACGAGGCGTACACCGCCTGGGCGAGCGCGGCGATCCGTCCGGTGATGGACGACACGTTCACGATGGTGCCGCGGCCCCGCTCGCGCATGCCGGGGAGCACCGCCTGCGAGCAGCGGACGACGCCCCAGACGTTCACGTCGAACAGCGCCTTCCCCGCGTCGATGTCGATCTCCTCGACGACCTTGTTGTACCCGAGCCCGGCGTTGTTCACGAGGACGTCGATGTGCCCGTCGCGCTCGAGCACGTCGGCGAACCCCCGCCGGACCGAGTCGTCGTCGGACACGTCGATCTCGACCTCGTGCACGCTGGTACCCGCTGCGGCCGCCTCGTCGTGCAGCTTCCCCGCCTTCCCCAGGTCGCGCATCGCGCCGTGCACGGTGTGCCCGGCGGCGGCGAGGTGGACGGCGGTGGCCCGGCCGATGCCGGAGTTCGCACCCGTGACGACGATGACGGCCATGCCGTGGAGTCTGGCACCGCCGACGCCGGGCGCGACCCCGTCCGTCATCGCACCTACGCTGCCCACGTGCTGGAGGACGGGACCTACGACGCGCTCGTGTTCGACGCCGCCGACCACGCCGACGGCGGCGTCGAGGTCGAGCTCACCATCCTCTCCGGTCCGCACAAGGGCGAGGTCGTCTCGCTCGTGTCGCACGACTGGTCGGGCGACTCGCTCGACCTGCTCGGCATCCCCGCCACCCTGACGGTCGCCGGAGGGCGTCCGTCGGTCACGTTCGAGCCCTGATCAGCGCAGGTGGGCGCGCAGGCGCGCCGCGACCTCGACGGCGTGCTCATCGGAGTCGTACTTCGTGCGGGGCCAGAAGAACCCCTTGAGCCCGTCACCCTTGGTCCGGGGGACGACGTGCACGTGGAGGTGGGGGACGCTCTGGCTGACGGTGTTGTTCATCGCCACGAAGCTCCCCTGGGCGCCGAGGGCGTGCACCATGGCGTCGGCGAGCCGCTGGGCCCGGGCGAACAGCGGTCCGATCTCGGGCGCAGGCAGGTCGGGCAGCGTCACCACGTGGTGGCGCGGCACGAGCAGCACGTGGCCGGGGAACAGCGGGCGCACGTCGAGGAACGCGACCGCCACGTCGTCGTCGAGCACGACGTGCGCGGGTGCCTCACCGGCGACGATGCGACAGAACGTGCAGTCGGCCATGCGGGCATCCTGCCCGGCGCGCGCCGGCGCCCCGCCCATCCCCGCCGCGCCGGGGTGGTGAGCGGCCGCCGGTCGGGGTACGACTCTGCCCGTGGCCGTCGCTCGCATCGGGTGCTCCGGGTGGTCGTACAAGGACTGGCGGGGCCCCGTCTACCCGGAGAAGGCGCCGTCGCGCGCCTGGTTCGAGCACTACGCCGCGCGGCTCGACACGGTGGAGCTGAACAACACCTTCTACCGGCTCCCCACGCCGGAGAAGGTCGACGGCTGGCGCGAGCAGGCGCCGCCCGGGTTCGTCTACGCGGCGAAGGTCGGGCAGTTCTGCACCCACCGCAAGAAGCTGAAGGACCCCGAGATCTGGCTGCCCCGCCACCTCGACCGCATCCGCCGCCTCGGCGGCCACCTCGGCCCCAACCTGTTCCAGCTGCCACCCCGCTGGGGTCGCGACATCCCCCGCCTCGAAGCCGTCCTCGACCTCCTCCCCGGCGACATCCGCTGGGCGGTCGAGCTGCGCGACGCGAGCTGGCTGCACGACGACGTGTTCGACGCCCTCGCGCGCCACGGCGTCGCCCTCTGCCTGCACGACCTGCTCGCCGACCACCCGCAGGTGCTCACGACCGACTGGACGTACCTGCGCTACCACGGGACCGACCCGCTCAACGCGCCGTACCAGGGTCGGTACGGGCCCGAGCGCCTCGCCCGGGATGCCGAGCGCCTCGGCGCATGGCTGGCCGACGGCGTCGACGTGTACGCCTACTTCAACAACGACTGGTGGGGGAACGCCTTCTTCGACGCACTGGACCTGCGGGCGGCGCTCGCCCGGTGGGCGCCGAAGATGACCGGCGTGTGACGCCTGCCCCAGCATCCGCGCGGCGCCACGGACCCTCGGCCATGATCGGGAGCAGTGTTCGTCCGTCCCCTGGTACGACGACCCGGCCGGATCCCGGCCCCGGCGGTCAGCCGTGCCCTGCGCCCCCAGGAGGCCGCATGACCCCGGACCCCGCTCTCGCCGTCGCGCCCGTCGAGGTCGCGCCCGGCCTCGACGGCCTGGCGACCCGGACCCAGGTGGTGCTCGACACCTCGGCCCTGGTGGCCGACCCGGAGGGTGTGTTCCACGGCTACCCGGGCTGCGACCTGGTGGTCCCGCTCACCGTGATCGAGGAGCTCGACGGGCTGAAGAAGCGCCTCGACTCGGTGGGGATGGCCGCGCGGGACGTGCTCCGGCGCATCGAGCACATCCGCGTCGACGCCGGCGGTGACCTGGAGACGCCCCAGCCGCTCCCGGCCGACGCCACGCTGCGCGTCGCCCTCAACGGCGTCCAGGTCGGGCTCCTCCGCGAGCACGGCCTCGACCCCGAGAAGCCCGACAACCGCATCATCGGCACGGCGCTGGGTCAGCGCTTCGACGCCGGGCGCCCGGTGCGGCTCGTGTCGAACGACACCGGCATGCGGGTGAAGGCGGCGACCTTCGGGCTCGACTCCAGCGAGCACGACCCCCTCGACGCCGCCCGGCGGACCACCGACGACGACCTCGGCTGGCGCGAGCTCGACGTCGACGCCTCGGTGGTCGACGCCCTCTACCGCGGCGACCTGGGTGCCCCGGGGGTCGAGGCGGTGCGCGACCAGCTGGTCGTGAACGAGTTCGGCGTACTCCACGCCGGGAGCCAGTCGGCACTGGTCCGCCACCACGCCCACGGCCTCGAGCTCGTGCCCCACGAGCAGCACGCCTGGGACCTGCGGCCTCGCAACAAGGAGCAGCGCTTCGCCCTCGACCTGCTGCTCGACGACGAGGTCAAGGTGGTGGCGCTCGACGGACCAGCGGGCACGGGCAAGACGCTCACCGCCGTGGCGGCCGCTCTGCAGCTCGTGGTCGAGGAGCGCCGGTACTCCCGGATCTGCGTGTACCGACCGGTGGTGCCCGTCGGGAAGGCCGACGTCGGGTACCTGCCGGGCACGCTCGACGAGAAGCTCGACCCCTGGATGGCCGCCATCACCGACGCCGTCTACGCCCTCACCGGTCCTGACCACACCGGGCGCCCCAACCGGGAGGACGCCACCGAGGTGCTCGACGAGATCCGGGCCCGGGGCCAGCTCACGATGGAGTCGGTCACCCACCTGCGGGGCCGGACCCTGCACTCCAGCTTCGTGATCATCGACGAGTCGATGAACCTGTCCCCGCAGGTCGGCAAGACGATCCTCACCCGCATCGCCGCCGACTCCAAGGTCGTGTTCACCGGCGACACCAGCCAGATCGACGCGGCGTTCCTGTCCGAGCAGACCAACGCCCTCACCGCGCTCACCACGGCGTTCCGGGGCCAGGACTGCTTCGGGCACGTCCGGCTGCTGCGGGGCGAGCGGTCGCCGCTCGCCGAGCTCGCCGCCCGCCTGCTCTGATCCGCCGCCCCGGCCGCCACCGTCCGTCGGTGCCAACCGGACATTTGCCGCATTTTCCTCACCCTCTGTACCTGCCGGATCACGACTTGTAGTGTTGTGGCCGCCTGACCACGAGCAGTACAGCCCGCCCGGGGTCAGCACGGGAGAGGATGCCGGCGAGTCCGGCAGTGAGCATGGGGAGAGAGGGCTGTGAACAACGACGTCGTCGCACTGGGCAGCTGGGCAGGGCAGGATTGGATGGCCAAAGCGGCCTGCGCGGGCAAACCGCACCTGTTCTTCGCGCCGCTGGCCGAGCGCCCGCAGGCCCGAGCCCGCCGGGAGGCCAAGGCCGCCGAGCTGTGCCGGGTGTGCCCCGCGCACCTCACGTGCCGGGACTACGCGCGTGAGCGCCGCGAGTTCGGGTTCTGGGGTGGGGAGAACGAGGAGGAGCGCACCCGCGCCGGCTTCCCCGTGCCCAACCCCATCGGCGCCCGTCGCCGCGCCGCCAGCTGAGCCGAGCACCTGACCCGACCGCCGGGACGGCGCCGGCGCGCCCGGTCCGACCGATCGGCACGATCCGTCCGTAGCATCCGGATCGTTGTCCGACGCGCCACGCCCGCCCGAGCCACCTGACGAGGACGGCGCCGGCGCGCCCGAGCCGGAACGGCCGCACCTGCCGACCACGCCCGAGGAGCTGGCCACGTACCGGCCGGCCCACGACCTGTTCGTGGCGTTCCTCGACATCGTGTCCGAGGCGGCCCTCGGCCGGCCTCTGCGCCCGCAGCTGAAGGTGACACCGACCGGTCTGCTGCGCGGCGAGGTCGACCTCGTGCAGCTCGAGCTCCCCGCGTACGCGGTGGCCGGCCTCGTGGTCGACCGGTTCGTCATCCGGGCCGAGCGCCTCCGCGTGCAGCCCGGGCTGCCCCCGGTGCTGGTCGCCTCACCCGTGGGGCTCCAGGTCGTGGTGAGCCAGGCCAACGTCGACCGCTGGACCAAGGACCTGCGGCTCCCGCTCCGGCTGCGGCTCACCGAGGAGGGCGTCGTCACCACCACCGGTCTCGGCGGCATCCGCATGAGCGAGCTCGTGACCATGCCCGAGATCGTCGGCGGGTTCCTCCAGCTCCGGCCCCTGCGCGCGTCCCTGCTCGGCGTGCCCGCACCCCTGGTCCGGTTCCTCCGCGGCTACCTCCCGCTGCCCCCGCTGCCCCGCCACGCCACCCTCGACGCCGTCGAGCCGGGCGACGGCGAGCTCACGCTGCGCTTCAGCATCGAGCGCTTCGAGCAGCCGCTCACCCCCGACGTCACCGACCGGCTGCGCCGCCTGCTGCAGCTGCCACTGCCCGGTCTCCGCTGACGGTGGCGGGGGATCCACCCCCCGCGCGCGACGCCTCTCTACGATCGCCCGGAGCGGAGAGCACCAGGGGGTAGCGGATGCGACGACTTCCGATCTACGGCCTCGACATCGAGACCGACACCACCGTGGACGGGCTCGATCCCAACGTGTCACGCATCGTCGCCGTGGCGCTGTCCACCGGCGAGGGCGTGGACGAGCTGTTCGAAGGTCCCGAGGACGAGCTGCTCGCCGACCTCGACCTGCGCCTCGCCGACCTGGCGCCCGGCGTGCTGGCCACGTGGAACGGCTCGGCGTTCGACCTGCCCTTCATCGCCGACCGCGCGGCCCGCTGGCGGCTCCGCCTCGGCCTGCACCTCGTGGCCGACCCGCGCATCCGCCACCGCCACGACCCCCTGCCCGGCCACGACTGCTGCTACCGGGCGGCCTGGCACGGCCACGCCCACCTCGACGCGTACCGCGTCTACCGCGACGACGTCGGCCCGGCGCTGCGCATCTCCTGCTCGCTCAAGTCGATCGCCCGGTTCGTGGGCCTGGCTCCGCTCGAGGTCGACCGCGAGCGCATCCACGACCTGTCGCGCGAGGCGCTGCACGCCTACGCCGCATCCGATGCCCGGCTGGCCCGCGTGCTGGCCGAGCGGCGGTGGGCCACCGCGGCGCGCCGGGTCGACCACGTGCCCCAGGCGCTCGCCGGCTGAACGCCGGGTCCGCCGAAACTGCTGTCCAACTCCTTGCCACAGGCGTACGGTCGCGACGAGGCGGCAACGCCACGGGGTGCGCCGCCGAGAGGGGGCAGTCATGGAGCTCATCGGGAGCGACGACGCCCGCTATGACGAGGAGCGGGCCATCTTCAACGCGGCGATCGACCGGCGACCGGCGCTCATCGCGAAGTGCACATCGACCTCGGACGTGGTGGAGGCGCTCGAGCTGGCCCGCCGCCAGGACCTGGCAGTGGCGGTGCGCGCCGGCGGCCACTCGGTTGCCGGCTTCTCGCTCAACGACGGCGGCATCGTCATCGACGTCCGACCGATGGCCCAGATCGAGGTCGACCCGGACCGGCGCACGGCGCGCGTCGGCGCCGGGGTGCTGTGGGGCGAGCTCGACCGCACCACCCAGGAGCACGCCTTGGCCACCACCGGCGGACGCGTCTCGACCACGGGCGTGGCTGGCCTCACCCTCGGCGGTGGCTCCGGTTGGCTCGAGCGCAAGCACGGCCTGGCGTGCGACAACCTCGTCTCGGTCGATCTCGTCACCGCCGATGGCCGTGAGGTGACGGCCAGCGAGACCGAGAACCCGGAGCTGTTCTGGGCCCTCCACGGCGGGGGCGGCAACTTCGGCATCGCCACGTCGTTCGAATTCGCGCTGCACCCGTTGGGGCCGGAGGTGCTCGCCGGGCTGCTGCTCTGGCCGGGCGACGCCGGCAGCGAGGTCGGCCGCCTCTACCGCGACATCGCCTTCGACGCAGCCGACGAGATGGGGACGGCGCTCGTGTTCCTCACCGGTCCGCCCGAGGAGTTCATCCCGGCCCACCTGCAGGGACGCACGCTGGCGGCGATCGCCTTCCTCTGGGCCGGAGACGTCCGGGACGGCGAGGACGCCATCGCACCGTTCCGGGCCCTGCGACCCGAGGTGGACCTCGTCGGGCCGATGCCCTACGCCGACTTCCAGTGCATGATCGACGATCCGCCGGGCCTCGGGAACTACTGGAGCGGGGACTACCACGACACGTTCCCGGACGAGGCCCTCGAGACGTTCGTGAAGTACGGGTTCGAGCGCCGGTCGGCGCACTCGCAGCAGATCCTGCTCCCGTGGGGCGGCGCCGTCGCCCGGGTGCCTGAGGGTGCCACACCCCTGGCCCACCGCGACGTGCGCTGGATCACCCACCCGTTCGCGCTGTGGGAGACCCACGAGGAGGCCACCCCGAACATCGAGTGGGCCCAGGGCTTCCGGCGCGACATCGCCCACCACACCAACGGCGGCGTCTACCTCAACTTCATCGGCCACGAGGGCGAGGAGCGGGTGCGCGCCGCGTTCGGCGACGAGAGCTACCGCCGCCTCCAGGCCGTGAAGGCGGAATGGGATCCGTCGAACGTGTTCCAGGGCAACCAGAACATCCGTCCCGCGTGACCGTTCGGCGTCACCCGGGCAGCAGCGTGGGCGTGGCGGCCCGCTGGTCGGGCGGCAGGCTGGCCCAGTCGTACAGCGAGGCGCCGATGGCGCCCGTGTCGTCCACGGCGCGCCGGAACGCCTCGAGGTCGTCCGGGGTGGTTGCGTCGCCGATGCCGCCCACCAGGTGCACCACGGCGTCCTGCCGGCCGATGTTGGCGCGCATCCGGCGGGTCGACTCCTCGCTGTAGCGGTAGGCGTCGCCGTAGGGCGTGCCGTCCCGGGTGGTCCAGTAGGCCATGGGCAGCCACACGTCGTAGCTCGCGTCCAGCGCCCGCCACGGGAACCGCGGCCAGTACGTCGTGTTCACCACCTCGAGCTGCACGGCCGGCGGGACGATGGCGCCGAGCGCCTCGCCGGGCCGAGCCGCGCGCAGCCGGGTCGACAGGTCGACGAGCCGGGCCGAGCGCTCGTCTGGGTCGGGCACGGACTCGATGTACTCGATGTCCACCGCCACGCCGTCGAAGCGGTGGCCGAGCGCCTCGAACTCGGCGACGGCCAGCAGCCGCTCGAGGTCGGCGTCGACGTCGGCGAAGGTCGGCAGGTACCAGCCGACCACCAGCAGGTCGGCGGCGTGGGCCCGCAGGAGGAACTCGGCGAGCAGGTCCTCCTCGAGGAGCGTGCCGGGGCTGCGGTCGTCGGGGCGGGAGGCCTGGAGGTACACGGTGCGCACGCCGAGCGACGCCCACTCCTCGACCACGTCCGGGGTCACCGGCGCGTCGGCGTCACCCAGGTAGCTCGGGGAGAAGTCGAACGCGTCGACCCACACGCCGAGGCCGCCGTACACCGAGACCGTGCGGGGCGCCTGCCCGTCAGCGCGGAGCAGCTCGAGCAGCACGTGGGCCGGGGTTCCGTCGTCGCCCCCGGGCTCGGCCGCCGAGTCGACGACGATGCGCAGCCCGAAGCCGATCAGGAACAGCCCGACGCAGACCGCCCAGAAGCCCCGTGGGACGCTGCCACTGCGCTGCGCCGGCGCCTGCTGCATGCCGGCCGACGGTACCGGCCCTCGCCGGCGCGGTCGGGGAGGTCAGCAGATGCGCTCGCGCCCGGGCCAGAACTCGGCCAGGTGCTTGGCGTAGGCGGCGCTGGACGGCCCCTCCGCCTCGAGGGCGATGAGGACGCCGTGCAGCATGGCGAGGTAGAAGTCCTCGGCTTCGAGCGGCATCTGGCGCCCCTCGCGCTCGGCCCGCTCGGACAGCACGCCGGCCACCCGCTGGAGGGCGTGCATGTTGTACTCGACCTGCTCGGGCGGCAGGTCCTGCTCCCACACGAACTCGTCGCCCACCGCCGCCGCGGCCCAGGCATCCACGAAGCCGCGGAAGACGGAGATCACCTCGGGGGTGGTGAAGCACTCCCCCGGGGCCATGGCGCCCACCTCGTCGAGGGCCCGGCGGGCGTACCCCACGAAGGCTTCGGCGCTGCGCACGTCGACCGGTCCGATGACCACTCGCATCGCCCGAGACGTTGGCACACCGCTCGACCGGGGCACCACCTCTCCGCCACGACGATCCCAAAACGACACGGATGACCCGGCGGTCGTGGTCCGATCGGTGCAGGTGTCAATGGTCACACCGGGGCGGCCGGCGGCCTGGTCAGGGCTCCAGCGCGACGAGGACGTCCTCCACCAGCTCGGCCTCGGTCTGGTCGAGGGCGATGGCGACGACCCGCAGGACGGTGAGCAGCCCGAGCCACAGGCCGAACATGGCGTCCTCGACCCCCTCCCGGTTGATCAGGGCCTCCACCGACGGCCGGACGCCACCCGCGGTGGCGGCGGCCATGAGCATGGTGTCGGTCAGCAGCTCGATGCGCTCGTCGGGGAGCGTGCCGTCGAGGGCCAACCGGGCCATGAGGTCCGAGGCCACCATCGTCTCGTTGGTCTCGAGCACCATGCGGCGCAGCGCCACCGCGGCGGCGTCGAGCATGCCGTCGCCGACGTCGACCGCGGTGTGGTCGAGGATCGCGCCCTGGAGCACCTGGGCCGCGCCGGGCCCGTCGGCCTCGATGACCTGGAGCTCGAGGGCCTCGCGCAGCTGTTCGTGCAGTTCCATCGGGGGCGACGATACCGACGGCCCCCGGTCGCGCCCTCAGGCCGGCTCGGGCTCCACGGGTCGGCCCTCGGGGATCCGGTCGACGACCGCCAGCGCGAAGATCGCGTATGCGACGCCGAACAGCGCCATGCCGACGCCGTGGAGCGTGTAGCCGAGCAGCACCACGACCAGCACGACCGACGGCCCGACCTCGACCCCCCACCGGTCCACCAGGTGCCGGACGTGCAGCGCCTCGACCGCCTGCACGATCAGCGCCGCGGCGAGGAACGCCACGGCGATGCGCCCGTCCTCGAGGCCGGCGATGAGCGCGACCGTCGGGAGCACGCCGAGCAGGATGCCGAAGTCGGGGATCGTGGCGGCGACCCCGGCGACGAGCCCGAGCACCACCGGCGCCGGCAGGCCGATGGCCCAGCTCGTCGAGCCGACGGCGAGGCCCACCACCACGGCCTGGCCGAGCACCGCCGTCATGGTGCGCCGGGCGCGCACCACCGCGTCGTGCAGGGTGGCCGCGACGCGGCCGCGCCGCTCGTCGTCGTCGATCAGGGACAGAGCGCCGCGCACGATCCCGGGCCCGTACACGATCAGGAAGATCGTGAGGATGGCGTTGACGAAGTACACCGGGACGGTGAAGGCGTTCTCGGCGAGCGCCGAGCTGCCGCTGCCCACCCGCGCGTCGACCTCGTCGAGGAACACGTCCACCCGCTGGGAGACCTCGAGGTCGCGCATCACGTCGCCCAGCTCGTCCCCCCGCTCCTCCAGCCGTTGCGTCGCTGCCGGCGCGGCGTCCTGCAGGCGGGCCACCTCCCGGTCGAGGTCGTCGACCACCCCGAAGATGAGGGCGCCGGCGACCACGCCGATCAACAGGAACGTGAGGATGACGGCGGCGACCCGGGGGATGTAGCGACCGAGCCACGAGGCGAGCGGCGCCACGAACACCGCGGTGGCCGAGCTGGCGGCCGCCCACCCGAGGATGCGCTGGGCGGCCACGAACGTGTTGCGCAGCACCAGCACGGCGAAGACGACGCCGACGAGCAGCAGGACGCTTCGCGTGCTGAGCCGCACCGATGCCCTGGTGCGCCCACCGCCGGCGGGGCTCATCCACGGCGTCGACGGCATCGAGCCGTACGGTACCGATCGTGATCGACGGCCCGACGGATGTGCCCGGCGGTGTGCCGGCCAGCGCACCGCCGGCCCGCCAGCGCCTCCTCCTCGACATCGACGGCCGCACCATCGTCGCCCTCCTGCTCGCCGGGCTCCTGGCGTTCGGGATCCTCGCGTTCATCCGGCTGACGCCGTCGATGCTGACGAAGGTGGTGGTCGGCGTGGTCATCGCCCTCGCCCTCGACCCCGTGGTGAACCGGGTGCGGGCCCGCATCGGCGGCCCGTCGAGCCGGGGCTTCGCGGTCGCCATCGTCGGCACCGGGCTCGGCCTGGTGTTCTCCGGCGTGCTGCTCGTGCTCGGCCCGGCCGCCATCGAGGAGGCGTCCAGCCTGCGCGACGACCTCCCCGCCACGATCGAGGAGTCGTACTCGTGGCCCATCGTGGGCGGCCGCATCGAGCGGGCCGACGTGGCCGAGCGGGTCGACGACGCCATCGAGCGCCTCCCCGGCGAGCTCGACGACGAGGACATCACCCGCTTCGCCGAGGACCTGCTGGGCGGGTTGCTGACGACGGTGGTGGTCCTGCTCACCGCCGTGGCCGTCATGCTCGACGGCGAGGCCAACGTGCAGCGGGTCCGGAACCTGTTCGAAGGGGAACGGCGCGAGCGCCTCGACGCGGTCGGGCGCATCGTCTACCGGACCTTCGGCAACTACTTCGCCGGCTCGCTGTTCGTGGCGATCCTCAACGGGCTCGTGGTGCTCACGGTCGCACTCGCCCTCGGCATCCCGCTCGCGCCGCTGGCCGGCCTGTGGTCGATGCTCACGAACCTGATCCCGCAGATCGGCGGCTTCCTCGGCGGGTCGTTCCTCGTGCTGCTGGCGCTGACCGAGGGACCGCTCGTCGCCGCCATCGCCCTCGTCGTGTTCATGGTGTACCAGAACCTCGAGAACAACGTGATCCAACCGGCGGTCGTGGGGAGCGCCGTCGACCTCACGCCCCCGACCACGATGCTCGCCGCGCTCATCGGCGGTGCGGTGGCCGGCGTGCCCGGTGCGCTCATCGCCACGCCGGTGGTCGGAGCCGTGAAGGTGCTGTACCTGAGCCGGGCGCTCCACGGCCCGCTCGACCGCCCGATGCTGGAGGAGCACCGCAAGCGGCGGGGCGGGTTGCGCCGGGTCCTCGGGCGGCTCAGGCCCCTGCGCGGTGGCAGCCGGCGAGGTGGTCGTCCACCATCCCCGCCGACTGCATGAACGCGTAGACGATCGTCGGGCCGACGAAGCGGGCGCCACGGGACTTCAGTGCCTGCGAGAGCGCCACCGACTCCGCGGTCTGGGCGGGGAGGTCGTCGCCCGCCCCGAGGGGCGCCGGCCGCGGCGGCGGGGCGAACGACCAGACCAGCTCGGACAGGGAGGAGCCCTCCGCCTGCAGCGCCAGGCTCAGCTGGGCGAGGCCGATCGTGGCCTCGATCTTGCCCCGGTGGCGGACGATGCCGGCGTCGCCGAGCAGCCGCTCGACGTCTGGTTCCCCGTAGCTCGCCACCCGTTCGATCTCGAACCCGTCGAACGCGCACCGGAACGCCTCGCGCTTGCGCAGGATGGTGATCCAGGCCAGGCCGGCCTGGAAGCCCTCGAGCGCGAGCAGCTCGAACACCTCGCGCTCGTCGGTGGTGGGCCGTCCCCACTCGTCGTCGTGGTAGGCGACGTAGAGCGGGTCGTCGCCGCACCACCAGCACCGATCGACGCCGTCGGCGCCGGTGACGAGGCGGTCCACCGTGCTCGTCCTAGAAGATCGTGTAGCCGCCGTCGGCGACGATGGAGTCGCCTGTGTGCCAGTCGACGGACTTGTCGCACAGGTACGCGGCGAGCGCCACGTAGTCGTCACCTGTCGCCCAGCGCCGCACCGGCGTCCGCCCGATGGTGACGTCGCGGAACCGCTCGTTCTGGTAGCCCCCCTCGGCCAGCTCCGTGCGGGTCCACCCCGGGAGCACCGCGTTGACGCGGATCTTGTGGCGGGCGAGGGCGACGGCACCGGCGCGCACGAGGCCGAGCAGCGCGGTCTTCGACGTGCCGTAGTGGGCGTTCGCGGCGGCCCCGTGGATGGCCGACGTGGACGAGACGGCCACGATGGCGCCGCCCTCGCCCTGCTCCACCATCTGGCGGGCGCAGTCCCGGATCGTGAGGAAGGCGCCGTCCAGGTTGATCGACATCATCCGGCGCCACTCCTCGTACGTGATGTCGAGGAAGCCGACCGGCCCGGAGGTGCCCGCGTTGGCGACGCAGATGTCGATGCGCCCGAGGCGGTCGACCGTCTCGCTGGCCGCGGCGGCGACGGAGGCCTCGTCGGCGACGTCGCAGGTGACGGCGATCGCATCGACGCCGTGGCCCTGCAGCTTCTCGACGGCGGCCGCCGACTTGTCGGCGTTGCGGGCCCAGACGGCGACGGCGGCGCCGGCGCGGGCGCAGCCCTCGGCGAAGCCGAGGCCGATGCCGCCGTTGCCGCCGGTCACGACGGCCACCTGGCCGGAGAGGTCGTTGATGGTCACGCCGGCGGAGCGTAGCGACGGTGGCGGCCGGCCCCGGGACGTCAGCCCTCGTAGGCGGCGGCGACCTTCTTCGGCACGCACATCCGCCAGGCGTCGAGCAGCAGCTCACGCAGCTCGTCGACGTCGATGGCGTCGAGGCGGACGCAGACCCACTGGTACCGCATGTCGGAGGCCCGGGGCATCAGGAACTTGTCGGGCTCCGAGTCGACGAGCGCCTCCCGCTCCTCGCGGGGGAACGCGAAGCCCATGATCGTCTCGTCGCGCGAGAAGGCGGCCCAGACGATGCGGCCGACCCGGAACTTCACCCGGTCGCGGACGAGCGCCTCGTAGGAGCGAGGCAGGTCGGCAGCGATCGCCCTGGCGTCGTCGATCGTCACCGCCATCGGTGCGCGATCCCCTCGTCCGGTCGACTCGTGGTCAGGTGGCGGCGCCGAGCTTGGCGTAGTCGACGCTCCACCAGCGCTCGGGGCGCATGCAGAACTTCAGGCTCTGCTCGTCCGAGCTCTCGACGTACTCGTCGCCGATGTCTGGGCCGAGGTACCGGTGCGCCATGGGCCGGTTGTCCTCGTCCTCGTCGGCCGCCTTGATGGCGACGATCGGGCCCTCGACGCTCACGTACCGGTAGAAGGGCGGCGTCTCGTCCTGCGCGCACAGGCTGAAGCGCTGGGCCCGCTGGAGCAGGCGCCCCTTCAGCGAGTCCTCGGCGGTGAGGATCCACAGGTCGCCGCCGGGCCGGTAGTCGTACCAGACGGGCACGGCGAGGGGTGGCCCGTCCGGGCGCTCGACGGCGAGGACGCCGACGTGGACCCCGGCCAGGAACTCTTCGCGCTCCTCCTCCGACATGGCCAGGCCCATGGGTGCTCCTCCTCGTCGCCGGGCGCGATGCCCAGCGGCATCATGCCACCTCGGGGCCGGCCGGGGACCGGCGCAGCGCGGGTCAGGCGCCCTCGTCGAGGGCGTCGCGGAGGCGACGCATCATCTCGTCGTCGAAGTTCGCGTACACCAGCTCGGCACCGGCGAAGCGGTGCACCTCGGAAACGAGGTCGTCCTCGACGATCTCGCTGGCGAGGACGGCGACGGTGGCCGTGCCGGGCTTCACCGCCTCGCGGAACCAGGCGACCCACTCGTCGGAGATGCCGAGGTCGACGACCTTGGCCGTGAGCGCGCCGGCCCCGGCGCCGATGGCCGCACCGGCGGCCCAGCCGACCGGCCCGCCGAGCAGCAGGCCGAACAGGCCGGTCCACATGCCGCCGGACATCGCCGAGCGGCCCGGCTGGGGGTCGATGGTCTCGCGGACGACCGTCTTGCCCTCCTCGTCCTTGACGACGATGACCGCGTCCTCGAGCACGAGGGAGCCGTTGGCCTTCAGGCGGGTGACGGCGGTGAGGAACTCCTGCGCGCGGTAGATGTCCGGGAACGAGATGCCCACCAGCGTCTGGGGGATGATGTTCGCCTGCTTGGTGTCGGTCCGGTCCTCGGCGTCGCTCACGATGCCCTTTCTACTGCTCGGTGTGGGTGACCGGCTCCTCGCCCATCCAGGTGCGGAGCGTGTTCTTGAGCTTGATCTGCTGGATGAAGATGTCGTGCTCGGGGAGCAGCTCGTCGTTCGCGACCATCGGGGCCTTGAAGTAGAAGCTGAGCCACTCCTGCACGCCGGACTCGCCGGCGCGGGCGGCCAGGTCGAAGAACAGCGCCAGGTCGAGCACGAGCGGGGCGGCGAGGATCGAGTCGCGGCAGAGGAAGTTGACCTTGATCTGCATCGGGTAGCCCATCCACCCGAAGATGTCGATGTTGTCCCACCCCTCCTTGTTGTCGCCGCGGGGCGGGTAGTAGTTGATCCGCACCACGTGGTCGACGTTGCCGTAGAGGTCGGGGTAGGCCTCGGGCTGCAGGATCGTGTCGATCACGCCGAGCTTGGAGACCTCCTTCGACTTGAAGTTCTCCGGGTCGTCCAGCACCTCGCCGTCGCGGTTGCCGAGGATGTTGGTGGAGTACCAGCCGCGCAGGCCGAGCATGCGGCTCTTCAGGCCCGGCGCCAGGATCGTCTTCATCAGCGTCTGGCCGGTCTTGAAGTCCTTGCCGCCGATGGGCACGCCCTCGCGGGCGGCGAGCTCGAGCATGCACGGCAGGTCGCAGCTGAGGTTCGGGGCCCCGTTGGCGTACGGCACGCCGGAGATGATGGCGGCGTAGGCGTAGATCTGGCTCGGGCTGATCATCGGGTCGCTGTCGCGCAGGCCCTGCTCGAACGCCTCGATGCTCTGGTGCACCTCGGTGACGTCGCGGTAGGCCTCGGTGGACGCGCACCACACCATGACCAGCCGGTCGCAGCCGTTCTCGGTGCGGAACCGCTCGATGTCGGCGATGAGCTGCTCGGCGAGCTCCATCTTCGAGGCGCCCGTCTTCACCCGGGTGCCGTCGAGGCGCTTCACCCAGTCCTGGTCGAAGACGGCGTCCATGGCGACGATGCCCTCCATCTCGGCCGAGATGGAGGCGAGGTCGCGCTCCTCGAGCACGCCGGCGGTGCGGGCCGCCTCGAGGGCGTTGGCCGAGATCGGGTCCCAGGCGCCGAAGACGAGGTCGTCGAGGTCGGCGAGCGGCACGAAGTCCTTGATGAGTGGGTTGCGGCCCTCCTCGCGCTCGCCGAGGCGGATGTGGGCCATCTGGGACAGCGAGCCGATGGGGGCGTTGCCGGTCTGGCGGGCCTGGAGCACGCCGGCGATGAAGGTGGAGGCGACGGCGCCGAGCCCCGGGAGGAGCACGCCGAGCTTGCCCGTGGCGGGCGCGATGTCTCGTGCGGTCATGCCGTCGATCCTAAAGAAGTGCGAACAGAACGCAACGATGGTTCAGGAACGCTGAACTAATCTCGCGGGGTGCCGACCTCGCTGCAGCTCACCACCCAGCAGCTCGAGTACCTCGTCGCCGTCGACACCCACGGCACGTGGGCCGAGGCGGCGGCCGCCCTCGGCGTCACGCCCTCCGCGCTGTCGCAGGGCATCGCCGAGCTGGAGCGCCGGCTCGGCATCGCCCTGTTCGCCCGGGACGGCCGGCGCCGGGTCCCCACCCGCGACCACGCCGAGGTGCTGCGCTACGCGGAGTCGACGCTGGCGGCCACCCGCGACCTGGCCCGCTGGCTCGCGTCCCGGCAAGCCGGCACCACCGGCGCCGTCCGCCTCGGCATGATCGACGCCGCCGCCACCCACCACTTCCGCGACGTGCTGCGCCGGCACCGACGCCACCGCCCCGACGTCGCCCTCCGGCTCGCCGTGGGCCCATCCCGGTCCCTGCTCGACAGCCTCGCCCGGGCCGAGCTCGACGTGGTCGTGTGCGTCGAGACCGAGGAGCTCCGCGAGGGCATCACCCAGCAGGCGCTCCTCGACGACCCCCTGAGCGTCCTCGCCCCCACCCCCTCCCCCTCGGGAACTGGACGCGGATCCTGCGCACCACGACCAGCCGAGTGGGGGCCGTGGGTCACCTTCCCCGCCGGCTCCCACACCCGGGAGCTGATCGCTGACGCGCTGGAGCGGGCCGGCGCCCGGTTCGAGGTCGTGGCCGAGTCGCACCAGCCCGAGGTGCTGCGCGAGATGGTGCTGCTCGGCGTCGGCTGGACCGTCCTCCCCCTGGCCGGGCTCGGGCCGCTCGAGGGGCTCGACGTCGTGCGACCCGACCTGGTCGCCCGACGCCTCGTCCTCGCCCGGCGCGCCGGCGCCCCGCCCGACGCCGCCGTCGACGAGCTGGTCGCGGCCCTCCTCGCCGGAGCGGCTGAGTAGCGTCCGCCACGTGGACCTCGACCTCGACCTCGACACCGCCTCTGCCACCGACCTCGCCGCCGCCATCCGCCGACGGGAGGTGTCACCCACGGAGGTGCTCGAGGCCACGCTCGCCGCCGTGGACGAGCGGAACCCGGCGCTGCACGCCATCATCGCCCTCGACGAGGACGACGCCCGGGCACGCGCTCGCGCCGCCGAGGAGCGCCTCGCCGCCGGCGGCGACCTCCCGCCCTTCCTCGGCGTGCCCATCCCGGTGAAGGACCTCTCCACGGTCGAGGGCTGGCCGTGCAGCTTCGGCTCGGCGGGCGCGGGCGACGAGCCCGCCGCCGAGACCGACCCGGTCGTGCAGCGCCTCGTCGACGCCGGCTTCGTGCTGTGCGGCCGGTCCAACACGCCCGAGTTCGGCACCGTCACCGCCACCGAGAACGAGCGCTTCGGCATCACCCGCAACCCGTGGAACCTCGAGCACACCTCGGGCGGCTCGTCGGGCGGGGCGTCCGCCGCGGTGGCCGGCGGCATGTACGCCATCGCCCACGGCGGCGACGGTGGCGGATCGCTGCGCATCCCGGCCAGCTGCACCGGGCTCGTCGGGCTGAAGGTCTCGCGAGGGCGCATCCCCGGTGCGGTCGTGGAGTGGGAGGGCGCCGCCGTCGAGGGCGTCGTGTCCCGCACCGTCGGCGACACCGCCGCCGCCCTCGACGTGATGGCGCAGCACGACCCGCTCGCCTGGTGGAACGCGCCGCCTCCCGCCCGCCCGTACGCCGAGACCGTCACCGACGAGCCCGGTCGCCTGCGGGTCGCCGTCGTGCGCTCCTCCCCGCTCGGGGGCGAGGTCGACCCCGCCTGCGTCGCCGCCGTCGACCGCACCGTCGATGCGCTCGCCGACGCCGGCCACGAGGTCGTCGACCACGTCTTCGATCCGCACGTCGAGGCGTTCATCGCCGGCTTCGTCCACGTGGTGAACGCCGGCCTGGGCGGCTACGACGTCGACTGGGACCGCGTCCAGGCCAACAACCAGGAGAACCGCCGGTACGGCCAGGCGGTCGACAGCCTGCGCTACGTGCGGGCGGTGGGCGACCTCCAGCGCTGGACCCGGCAGGTCAACGCCCAGTGGGGTCGAGACTTCGACGTCCTCGTGACCCCCACCATGCCCATCCTGCCGCCGCCCGCCGGGCAGATCTGGCAGGAGATCACCGACGCGCCCTCCGACACGTCGCCCACGGTCCTGCAGATGGTCACGTTCACGTCGATCTTCAACATGAACGGCCTGCCCGCCATCTCGCTGCCCGTCGGCCACGACGAGGCAACCGGGCTCCCGGTGGGCGTGCAGCTCGTCGGCGGCCCCTGGCAGGACGACCTGGTGCTGCAGGTCTCCCGGCAGGTCGAGCAGCGGGTGCCGTGGACCGAGCGGCGTCCGCCCCGCCCGGCCCAGAGGACCTGACCGCTGGCCCCCGGGGCCCTCGCGAATGGGGGCGGAACGGCGCGCCTCCCTACCATCGACGCCGTGCCGACGCCCTCGTCCTCGACTCGGCAGGCCGCCGCCCTGGCCATCGGACTCGCCGCCGCCGGCGCCGTCGTCGGCCGCACGCTCGTCGCCCGCAGGCGCGCCGCCCGGTCTGACGCCGGCGGCACCCTGCTCGTCCGCGGCGGCGTCGGCCGGGCCCGCCAGCTCGCCCGGGTGGGCAGCCGGGCCGGCAGCCGCTGGGCGGTGCACCGTGCTCGCCGCGTGTTCGCGAGCGCCGAGCAGCGCGGGCACCTCGACACCCAGTTCGAGATGCGCACGGCGGCCGAGATCGCCGAGACGCTGGGCCACATGAAGGGCGCCATGATGAAGCTCGGCCAGATGGCGAGCTACCTCGACTCGGGCATGCCGCCCCACGTGCGCGAGGCACTGTCGCAGCTGCAGGCCGACGCCCCGCCGATGAGCGCCGAGCTCGCCGCCGGCGTCATCGAGGCCGAGCTCGGTCACCACCCCGACGCCCTGTTCCTCGAGTGGGACCCGGTGCCCATCGCCTCGGCCTCCATCGGCCAGGTGCACCGCGCCATCACGAGCGACGGTCGAGCCGTGGCCGTGAAGGTGCAGTACCCGGGCATCGACGAGGCCATCGAGTCCGACCTCGGCAGCGCCAACCTCGTCTTCGGCGGGCTCGGCATGCTGTTCCCGGGGCTCGAGTCGGGCCCGCTGGTCGAGGAGCTGCGGGCGCGCCTGATCGAGGAGCTCGATTACCGCATCGAGGCCGAGAACCAGCAGCGGTTCGTCGAGTGGTTCGCCGGCCACCCGACGATCCACGTGCCCGCCGTGGTCCACGAGCTCAGCTCCCAGCGGGTGCTCACCACCGAGCTGGCCGAGGGCGTGCGCTTCGAGGAGGTGCTCACGTGGTCCCAGCACGAGCGCGACCTCGCCGCCGAGACCATCTTCCGCTTCGTGTTCCGCAGCCTCTACCGGCTGCGGGCGTTCAACGGCGATCCGCACCCCGGCAACTACTTGTTCCGGCCCGGCGGGCAGGTGGTGTTCCTCGACTTCGGCCTCGTCAAGCGGTTCACGCCGGAGGAGACCGACACGTTCTCGTCGATGGTCCAGTCGATGGTGCTGCACCGCGACATCGCCTCGTTCCGGCGCACCATCGAGGAGATCGGGCTGCTCAAGCCGGCTGCGCCGTTCTCCGACGAGCTGGTCGAGGAGTACTTCAGCCACTTCTACCAGTGGGTGCTCCACGACGAGCCCACCACGATGACGCCCGAGTACGCGTCCGAGTGCGTGCGCCGCATCTTCGACGCCACCGGCCCCTACGGCGAGATCATGAAGACGGCCAACGTGCCGCCGTCGTTCGTGATCATCCAGCGCATCAACCTCGGCCTGGCTGCGCTCCTCGGTGAGCTGCGGGCCACCGCGAACTGGCGCCGCATCGCCGAGGAGCTGTGGCCCTTCGTCGGCGGCGAGCCGTCGACGCCGATGGGCGAGCGCGAGCACGCGTGGCTCGCCGGACAGCCCCACCCCGCCTGAGTACCGTCGGCACCATGTGCCGATCGATCACGACGCTGCGGGGCCTGGAGCCGGCGGCCACGCCGGAGGAGGTCGAGGCTGCGGCCCGGCAGTTCGTCCGCAAGCTCAGCGGCATCCGCCAGCCGAGCGCCGCCACCGAGGAGTCCTTCGAGCGGGCGGTCAGCGAGATCGCCGCCGTGGCCGCCCGCATGCTCGACGAGCTCCCGCCCCGGAAGCAGCCCCCGAAGACGGTGCCCCCGAACCGTCGGGGGCACCCCTTCTAGGTCAGCGGGCGGTGGAGCCCCGCCCGGCGCCGGTGAAGCCGAACAGGTGGGCGGCGACGCGGCGGATCTGGATCTCCTCCGCGCCCTCGGTGATCCGGTAGCGGCGGTGGTGGCGGTAGATGTGCTCGAAGGGCATGTGGCGGGAGTAGCCCATGCCGCCGCAGGTCTGCATCGCCCGGTCGGCGGCGTCGCAGCACAGCCGGTTCGCCCGGTAGTTGCACATGGCGACCTTCTCGGAGATCTCCATGCCGTGGTCGACCAGGTCCATCTCCCACGCCGTCTGGCGGATGAGCGCCCGCAGCATGGCCGCCTCGGTGTGCAGCTCGGCGAGCGGGAACTGGATCGCCTGGTTGGCCGCGAGGCTCTTGCCGAACACCCGCCGGTTCTTCGCGTACTCGGCGGCCGTGTTGATGCAGTACTGCGCCGCGCCGAGCGACGAGGCCGCCTGGCGGATGCGGTTCTCGTGCACGAACAGCTGGGCGACCTGGAGGCCGTTGTCGATGGGACCCAGCGTGTCCTCGGCCCGGACCCGCACGTTGGTGAACGACACGTGCGCGTGGTCGGTGGGCATGTTGAAGGTCCAGTAGTACTTCTCGATGTTCACCCCGTCGGCGTCGAGGGGCACGATGAAGCAGGTGATGCCGGCGGCCTCGCCGTCCTCGCCACTGGTGCGGGCGAAGACGAAGTCGTGGGTCGCCTTGTGGACGCCGGTGTTCCACATCTTGTGGCCGTTGATCACCCACTCGTCGCCGTCGCGCTCGGCCCGGGTCTCCATCCAGGTGGCATCGGAACCGTGGTTGGGCTCGGTGAGGCCGAACGCGATGCCGGCCGTGCCCTCCAGCATCTTCGGGATCCACTCCTGCTGCTGGGCCTCGGAGCCGTACTTCTCCATCATCAGCACCGTGGGGAAGTTGCCCACGATCGAGGACTCGTTCTGCAGGTCGTTGAACAGGCCGAGGCCCTTCGACGCCAGGTGCTCGCGGATCACCGCCATGTCGAAGTTCGTGCCACCCCGGCCTCCGAAGCGCTCGGGCAGGTGGTAGCGCAGGAAGCCGGCCTCGTCCGCGGCCCGCCGCATCTCGCGGAGCAGGTCCTCCCACTCCTCGTTCGGCAGGCCGTCTCGATCCCAGTCCGTGCGGGAATCCTCCCTGCGGTGGTCGAAGAATCGCTCGTTGTCGTCACGCGCCTGGATGGGAGCGATGACGTCGTCGATGAACGCATCGAGCTCGGCGAGGAGTGTGACCAGGTGATCAGGCAGCCGGAAGTCCATGCCCGGAAGGTAACGCGCGTTGCCAGGCCGCGCCCGCGAGCCGTGCGCCCGGCTGCGGCGCTGGCGGCGCTCGTGGCGATCAGCGCTGTGGCCTGCTCCTCGGGCGAGGAGGAGCGAGGTCTCGAGGCCCTCGACACGCCGGCGTTCGCCCCGGAGGAGGCTGCCGCTGCCGCCAGCAGCACGGTGCCGGCCAGCACCAGCAACGACGCGCCGATCACCGCGCCGACGACGACCACGCCGGGCGCAACGGCCGACACCGTGGCGGCCGCGCCCCCCGGCGGCGGCGACGCTGGAGGGAGCGCGGCGCCACCCGATCGCCAGGTCGCCTCCTTCGACGACCCGGTCGGCGATGCCACGGGCGGCCTCGACGAGGATCCGCCGGCGTGGACCGACCTCGCCGGCGCCCGCCTCGTGCGCAACGGAGACGCCTACGGCCTCTCGGTGCGCCTGGGCGGCGGCACCGTGCCGCAGCGAGCGCCGGCCGGCCGCACCATGAACGTCGCCACGTTCTTCGACGCGGATGGCGACGGCACCGTCGACTTCGAGATCTGGGCCAACCTCGGTCCCGAGGGCTGGGGCGCTGCGTACTACGACAACACCGACCGCACCGGCGGCTTCGGCGAGGAATCGAACGTCACGGTGGTGCTGCGCGACCAGTCGCTCGAGCTGATCTTCCCCGACATCCTCCTCGACCGGGCCGAGCGGTTCCGCTTCTCGCTGGCGTCGGAGTACGGCGGCCTCGACGTCCTCGGCAGCGACTACGCCCGCCGGGACGACGCACCCGACGGCGGGCAGGCGGTGGCGTTCCCGCCCTGAGCCCGGACGCGGACGGGGACCCGCCGCGGCGGGTCCCCGTCTCGGTGCTCGGAGGAGCTCAGCTGTTGCCGGGCGCCTCGTTGCGGGTGCACTCCGGGTCGCCGTCCTCGTTGTACGCGCAGTCGTAGCGCCCGTGGTCGGGGTTGCCGCCGATCAGGCCGTCGCAGAAGGAGAAGACGGCCTGGGCCTGCTCGAGGTCGCCCTCGGCCGTGCCGTCGTCGATGGTCTCGTCGCCCTCGTCGGTGTCACCGTCGCCGTCGTTGTCGACGCCGTCGCTGTTGGCGGCAGCGTCCTCGAGCCCCTGGAACGGACCAGGATCGCCGTGCTTGTCGTGGCCGTTCTTCTGACCGTTGAAGTACGCGGTGCACAGGCCCTTCTTCGCGGGACCGTCCGGGTCCGGATCGGCGCTCGCGCTCACGACGCCGAACATCCCGAGCATCATCAGCGCCGCGGCAAGCGTCGCCAGGATCTTCTTCATGCTTTCCCCTTCGTCATGGGGTACCTCGCCCGCAAGGCTGTGTACCCGCCGGTAGCTGGCGGTGCATTCGACGCCGCTGCGCTGCGTTCCTCCTGCGACCGACCCGGCGCCAGCTCCGTGATGCACGGCGCCGCCCGGTCGGCAGACTGGTCCGGTGACCCCGCCCCTCCACGACGTGACCCACCTCGGCCTCGACGCCGACGACACGCTGTGGCACTCGGAGAACCGGTTCCAGGAGACGCACCAGCGCTACCACGAGCTCCTCGCCCAGCACGCCGACCTCACCGTCGACGAGCTCGAGGCCCGCATGCTCGAGACCGAGCGGCGGAACCTCCGCCTGTTCGGCTACGGCGCCAAGGGGTTCACGCTCTCGCTCATCGAGACGGCCATCGAGGTCACCGACGGCGCCATCCCCACCGACGCCATCGCCACGATCCTCGAGTTCGGCAAGGACCTCCTCGACCACCCGGTCGAGCTGCTCGACGGCGTCGCCGACGCCATCGAGGGCTTCCGCGACCGTGGCCTGCACCTGACGCTGATCACCAAGGGCGACCTGTGGCACCAGGAGTCCAAGGTCGCCGCGTCGGGCATCGCCGAGCACTTCGACGCCATCGAGATCGTGTCCGAGAAGGACGTCCCCACCTACCGGACGATCCTCCAGCGGCACGGCATCGAGCCGGCCCGGTTCTGCATGGTCGGGAACAGCGTCCGCTCCGACGTCCTGCCCGTGCTGGAGCTCGGTGGCAAGGCCGTGCACATCCCCTACCAGTACCTGTGGGCCCACGAGGCCGTGGAGGACCCGGGCACCGAGCACCTCACCGTCCAGGCGCTGCGGGAGGTCGCCGAGCTGTTCGGGTGAGCGGGTGTGCGCAGCATCCGCGTCCAGTTCCGGAGGGGGGCGGGTACGGAGCCGGGCATGGCCGTCCAACGACTGCTCGACCCCACCCCTGTCCGCTCGGTCGATGACCACCGCGCCGTGGGAGGCTTCGCCGCCCTCGAGCACGCCCGGTCCGTGGAGCCTGCTGCGGTCATCAGCGCGATCGCCGACTCCGGGCTGCGAGGTCGCGGCGGGGCCGGCTTCCCGACCGGCACCAAGTGGGAGACGGTGGCCGCCAACGCGGCCGGCAGCCAGTACACCCCCACGGTCGTGGTGAACGCTGCGGAGGGCGAGCCGGGCGCGTTCGGCGACCGCACCCTGATCCGCCGGAACCCCTACCGGATCCTGGAGGGCGCGCTCATCGCCGCCCACGCCATCGGGGCCGGCGCGGTCATCGTCGTCACCAAGGACCGCTTCCGCGAGGAGCTCGAGCTGCTCACGGGCGCAGCCGGCGACCTCGTGTCCAGCGAGCTCGCCGGCGGCGTCGACATCGAGGTCGTCGCCGGGCCGAGCCACTACCTCCTCGGCGAGGAGACGGGTCTGCTCGAGGCGGCCGCCGGGCGTCCGCCGTTCCCCCGCCTCGCGCCGCCCTACCGCCACGGCACCCTCGAGGTCGGCGATCCGAGCGGCGGTCCCGCCGCCCTCCACCTGGCCGGCCGCGACGGCGAGGCGCCGCCTGCGCTGGTCAACAACGTCCAGACGCTGGCCCACGTGCCGCAGATCGTCGAGCGCGGCCCCGACTGGTTCCGCGAGCTGGGCACGGCCCAGTCCCCCGGCACGGGTCTGTTCACCGTGAGCGGCGACGTCAAGCGCGGCGGCGTCGCCGAGTTCCCGCTCGGCACGCCCGTGGGCGAGATCATCGAGGAGATCTCCGGCGGCGTGAACGCCGGCTCCATCGCCTTCGTCCTCAGCGGCATCGCCAACGGCGTCCTGCGGGGCGACCAGCTCGACACCCCCACCACGCACGACGCGATGGCGGCCGCCGGCTCCGGCCTCGGCACCGGCGGGTTCCTGGTGTTCAGCACCGAGACCGACCCGGTCGCCGTCGCGGCCGGCGTGTCGCGGTTCCTGGCCGTCGAGTCGTGCGGGCAGTGCACGCCGTGCAAGGCCGGCGGGCTCGAGGTCGCCGACCAGCTCGCGCTGCTGCTCGAGGGCGAGGCCCCCGACGACGCCATCGAGCGCCTCGTCCCGCTCATCGCCCACGTCCCGGAGGGCGCCCGCTGCGACCTCGGCCGCCAGCACGAGCGGGTCGTGATGAGCCTGCTCGAGCAGTTCCCCGAGGTGTCGGTGTCGCACGCGGTCGACCACGTCGCCGCCCAGCCCGTGCTCATCGCCCCGATCGTCGACATCGACGAGCTCGGGCGGGTGACGATCGACGAGGACCAGCTCACGAAGCAGCCCGACTGGGAGCACGGCGAGACCTGGAACGGCCAGACGCCCGCCGACCGCTACGACGTCGCGGTCACCATCGACTGAAGGCCACCCCGGGCGATACCGACCCCGATCCGCCGCCGGGCGTCGGTAGGTTGCCGGCGATGTCGACGCCGGCGGCCATCCGGCTGCACCAGCTGACGAAGCGATACCCCGGCGCCGACGACCTCGCCGTCGACCACCTCGACCTCACCGTGCCCGCGGGCGAGATCGCCGTGCTCGTCGGTCCGTCGGGCTGCGGGAAGACGACCACGCTGAAGATGGTCAACCGGCTCATCGAGCCGACGTCCGGCACGGTGGAGATCGACGGCCGCCCGGCCGGCGAAGTGCCCGTGCACGAGCTGCGCCGGGGCATCGGCTACGTCATCCAGCACACCGGGCTGTTCCCCCACAAGACGGTCGCTGCGAACATCGCCACCGTCCCCCGCCTGCTCGGTTGGGACACGCGCCGCACCCGCGACCGGGTCGAGGAGCTCGTCGACCTCCTCGGCCTCGACCGGACGCTGCTCGACCGCTACCCGTCCGCGCTGTCCGGCGGCCAGCAGCAGCGCGTCGGCGTGGCCCGCGCCCTCGCCGCCGATCCGCCGATCCTGCTCATGGACGAGCCGTACAGCGCGGTCGACCCCATCGTGCGGGCCCGGCTGCAGGACGAGCTGCTCGAGCTGCAGCGCCGGCTGCGCAAGACCATCGTGCTGGTGACCCACGACGTCGACGAGGCCATCAAGCTCGGCGACCGCATGGTGATCCTCAACGTGGGCGGCGTCCTCGAGCAGGCCGGACCCCCGGCCGAGGTCCTCGCCGAGCCGGCATCGCCGTTCGTCGCCAGCTTCCTCGGCGAGGAGCGGGGGCTGAAGCGGCTGTCGCTGCTCCACGTCCGCGACATCACCCCGGACGACGGCCCGGTCGTCGACCTGGGCGCCACGGTGGCCCACGCCCGCGAGGTGATGCAGCAGCACCGCGTCGACTGGGTGGGCGTGCGCGAGGGAGACCGGCTGCTCGGCTGGCACTGGGGCACCGACCTCGACGGCGCCGGCACCGTCGAGGCCGACGGGATCGAGCCGTTCCGCGCCGTGGTGTCCCCCGCCACCACGCTGCGCGCCGCGCTCGACGGCATCGTCGGCTCCCGCACCAACGTGGCCGTGGTCGTCGACGACGACGGCCGGTACCGCGGGATGGTGCGCATCGACGAGATCAGCGAACGGGTGCGGTGACCCCGGTGCTGGTGCTCGCCTCCCGGCACGACCGGCTCCTGTCGTGGGACTGGATCGGCGACCACACCGACGAGATCTGGGAGCGCACGCTCCAGCACCTCCAGCTCACCGGCTACGCCGTGGGCATCGGCTTCGTCATCGCGATGGCGATGGCCCTCGTGTCCCTGCGCTGGCGCCGCGCCTACGCCCCGCTCGCCGCGTTCTCGGGCACGCTCTACAGCATCCCGAGCCTGGCCCTGTTCGCCATCCTCGTCCCGTACACCGGCCTGGGGTTCCGCCCGGTCCTCATCGCGCTGGTCACCTACACGCTGCTCATCCTGCTGCGGAACATCGTCGCGGGCGTCGACGGCGTGCCGCCCGACGTGGTCGAGGCCGCCGAGGGCATGGGGTACGAGCCGTGGCGGCGCTTCCTCGCCGTCGACCTGCGCCTCGCCACGCCCGCGATCATCGGCGGCATCCGCGTCGCCACCGTCACCGTCATCGGCCTCGTGACGGTGGGCGCCCTGGTCGGCAGCGGCGGCTACGGCGTGTTCATCAACGACGGGCTGAGCCGGAGCTTCTCGACGCCGATCCTCGTCGGTGGCGGGCTGTCGATCGCCATGGCGCTGGCGTTCGACCTCCTGCTCACGCTGCTCCAGCGGCTCGTCACCCCGTGGGCCCGGCCGGGAGCGGGGCGATGATCGAGGACGCGCTCACCTACCTGACCGACGCCGACTCGTGGTGGGGCAAGAGCGGCCTCGCCACGCTGATCTGGAACCACATCCGGCTCTCCGGGGCCGCGCTGCTGGTGGCCGTCGCCCTCGCCGTGCCGCCGGCGCTCCTCCTCGGCCACCGCCACCGGGGCGGTCTCCTCGCCCTCACCCTCGTGAACCTGAGCCGGGCGCTCCCGACCTTCGCGGTGATCGCCTTCGTCCTGCCCCTCTCCTACGAGTTCGGGTTCGGCCTCGGCTTCTGGCCGACGTTCGTGGCCCTCCTCCTGCTCGCCCTGCCGCCGATCTTCGTCAACGCGTTCACGGGCGTCGAGGAGGTCGACCCCGCCGTGGTCGAGGCCGCCCGCGGGATGGGGATGCGCGACCTCGAGGTGCTCCGCCGCGTCGAGGTGCCCGCCGCCCTGCCCCTGCTCGCCGCCGGCGTGCGGGTGTCGGCCGTGCAGGTCGTCGCCACCACCACGCTCGGCACGCTCGTCGGCTACCGGTGCCTCGGCACCCCCATCATCCAGGGGATCGCCGAGCGCAGCTACGGCAAGGTGCTGGCCGGCGCGGTGCTCGTGGCTGCCCTCTCGCTGCTCACCGACGCCGCGTTCGGGGTCCTCGGCAACCGGCTCACACCGTGGGCGCGCGACCGGGGCCGAGAGGCGAAGGCGAGCGTGCAGCACGCCACGTGAGACAGGATCTCCCCGGCCAACCGAAAGGAACCTCCATGAAGCTCCCCAAGCTGCTCGTCGTCCTGCTGACGACGTTCGCCCTCCTCGCCGCGGCCTGCGGCGACGACGACGATGCCGGCGTCGCCTCCTCGGGCGACGAACCGGCCACCTCCGAGACCACCGCAGCCGGGAGCGACGAGGGCGAGGGCGGGCCCACCGAGGGTCCCCCCATCCGCATCGGCGCCCAGGACTTCGGCGAGTCGGCGATCCTCGCCGAGATCTACGGCCAGGTCCTCGAGGCCAACGGCTACACCGTCGAGCAGGTGAGCGTGGGCGGCTTCCGCGACGTGCTGCTCGCAGCGTTCGAGAACGGCGAGGTGAACCTCTCGCCCGAGTACGCCGCATCGATGCTCGAGTTCCTCAACGGCAACGCCGGCGAAGCCACCGGTGACGCCGAGGAGACCGTCGGCCTGCTCCAGGCCCAGCTCGACGAGCTCGACCTCGTCGCCCTGACGCCGGCGCCGGCCGTCGACACGAACGCGTTCGTGGTCACGCAGGAGACGGCCGAGGCCCAGGGCCTCGCCGCCCTCTCCGACCTGCCCGCGGACGGGGGCGACCTCACCCTCGGCGCACCGCAGGACTGCGAGACGAACCCGTTCTGCATCCCCGGGCTCCAGCGGGTCTACGGGGTCGACCTCAGCGGCGACTTCGTGCCCCTCGACGCCGGCCTGGTGGCCGACGCCCTGGAGGCCGGTGAGATCCAGGTCGGCGTGCTGTTCTCGACCAGCGGCCGCATCGCCGACGAGGGCTGGGTGCTCCTCGAGGACGACCAGGACATGCTGGCCGCCGACAACGTCACGCCGGTGATCTCGAGCGAGCTCGAGACGGCCTACGGCGAGGAGCTCACCGCGCTGCTCGACGAGATCAGCGCCGCCATCGACACCGAGACGCTCACCGAGCTCAACAAGCGCTTCGACATCGACAAGGAGGACGCCGAGGACATCGCGGCCGACTTCGTCGAGGAGGCCGGCCTCGGCGGATGACCGGTGCGGGGGAGGTGGCCCGTAGGCTGGCTCCTCCCCCGCACGGCCCATCCCCGGAGACCCCCTTGGCAACTCGCGCCGACCTGCGCAACGTGGCGATCGTCGCCCACGTCGACCACGGCAAGACCACCCTCGTCGACCAGCTGCTCTGGCAGTCCGGCGCGTTCCGGGAGAACCAGGACGTCGCCGAGCGGGTCATGGACTCCATGGACCTCGAGCGCGAGAAGGGCATCACGATCCTGGCCAAGAACACGGCCATCCCCTACGGGGACGTGAAGATCAACATCGTCGACACGCCGGGCCACGCCGACTTCGGCGGCGAGGTCGAGCGGGCGCTGTCGATGGTCGACGGCATCCTGCTGCTGGTCGACGCCAGCGAGGGTCCGCTCCCCCAGACCCGGTTCGTGCTTCGCAAGGCGCTGCAGGCCCGGCTGCCGGTCATCCTCGTGATCAACAAGGTCGACCGGCCCGACTCCCGCATCGACGAGGTCGTGCACGAGGTCGAGGAGCTCTTCCTCGACCTGGACGCCGACGAGGACCAGATCGACTTCCCCATCGTCTACTGCGTCGCACGCGACGGCCGGGCCTCCATGGACCGCCCGGAGAACGGCGCCGGTCTGCCCGAGGGCACCACGCTCAAGCCGCTGCTCGACCTGCTCGTCGCGCACATCCCGGCGCCCACCTTCGACGAGGACGTGCCGCTCCAGGCGCTCGTCACCAACCTCGACTCCTCGCCCTACCTCGGCCGCCTCGCGCTCTGCCGGGTGCGCAACGGCCACATCCGCAAGGGCCAGTCGGTGATGTGGTGCAAGGCCGACGGCACGCAGGAGCGGGTGAAGCTCGGCGAGCTGTTCATCACCGAGAACCTCGACCGCGTGCCCGCCGACAGCGCCGGCCCGGGCGAGATCATCGCCATCGCCGGCATCGACGAGATCACCATCGGCGAGACGCTGGCCGACCCGGACGATCCCCGGCCGCTGCCGGTCATCACCATCGACGAGCCCAGCCTCTCGATGACCATCGGCGTCAACACCTCGCCGCTCGCCGGCAAGGACGGCTCGAAGATGACCGCCCGCCTGGTGAAGGCCCGCCTCGACCAGGAGCTGATCGGCAACGTGTCGATCCGGGTGCTGCCCACCGAGCGGCCCGACACGTGGGAGGTCCAGGGCCGGGGCGAGCTGCAGCTGGCCGTGCTCGTCGAGATGATGCGGCGCGAGGGCTTCGAGCTCACCGTCGGCAAGCCCCAGGTCCTGACCCACGAGGTCGACGGCAAGGTCCACGAGCCGGTCGACCGGGTCACCGTCGACGTCCCGGAGGACTACCTGGGCGTGGTCCAGCAGCTGCTCGCCGTGCGCAAGGGCCGGCTCGAGCAGATCGTCAACCACGGCACCGGCTGGGTCCGCCTCGACTACCTGGTGCCGGCCCGGGGCCTCATCGGCTTCCGCACCGAGCTGCTCACCGAGAGCCGGGGCACCGCCCTGCTGCACCACGTCTACGAGCGGCACGAGCCGTGGGCCGGCGACATCCGCGCCCGGCGCAACGGCTCGCTCGTGGCGGACCGCAGTGGCGAGACCCGCAGCTACTCCCTGCTCAGCCTCCAGGACCGCGGCCAGCTGTTCGTGGGCCCCGGCGTGGCGGTCTACGAGGGCATGGTGATCGGCGAGAACGCCCGACCCGACGACCTCGACGTGAACCCCACCAAGGAGAAGAAGCAGACCAACGTGCGCGCCGCGGCGGCCGACAACTTCGAGAAGCTGATCCCGCCCACGTTGCTGTCGCTCGAGCAGGCGCTGGAGCACATCGCCGACGACGAGTGCGTCGAGGTGACGCCGAACCACGTCCGGCTCCGCAAGGTCGACCTCGACCAGACCACCCGAGCCCGGGCGGCCAAGCGGGCCAAGACCGGCGCCGCCCCCTGAGGTCAGCTCGCTGCCGAGGTCAGCTGACGCCGAGCGCCGCCAGCAGGGCGCCCAGCGCGATGACGCCCAGCAGGGCGAGGCCGGCGACGACGAAGCGGCGGTCGTGCTCCTGGCGCCACCGGTGCACCAGCCACAGCACCCGGAGCAGCGGCGTGGCGACGACCGCGGCGACCACCGCGGTGGCGACGGCGGTGGCCGCTCGCCCGGGCAGGACGAGGCTGGCCAGGCCGAGGGCGATGACGGTGCGCGTCGTCCAGCGCAGGGCCGGCGACTGCCAGCGGCCCCGGATGGTGCTCACCTGGCCGCCGGGGATGGGCGCGCGAGGCGGCTTCGCGCTCACGCCCGCACCACCAGGACGGTCGCGACCACCACGAGCAGCACGGACAGCACCCTCCGGATCAGCGCGGGGCTGAGGTCGGACTGGAGGCGGGCGCCGAGCTGCCCGCCCACGAGGCTGCCCACGACGACGACCGCGCTCGTCTGGGCGTCGATGCGGCCCTGGAGGGCGAACACGACGAGCGCAGCGGACGACGTGATGCCCACCGTGAACGTGGTGGTCGCCGCGGCGACCTTCATCGGCACGTGCATGAGCTCGGCGGTCGCCGGGGTCTTGATGAAGCCGCCCGACGCGCCGGCGGTGCCGGCGATGAAGCCGGCGAGGCCCATGAAGCCCAGCCCGCCGGCCAGCCGGTTGGTCCGGTACGGCACGATCTGTTCGCCCAGCGGGTAGGCCCCGGCGAGCGCACCGACGCGCTCGCCGATGTCGCTGCGCTCGCAGGCCGGATCGGGCGGGTTGCGGAGCCCCGTGCGCCGCACCCCGGCCAGCGCGGCCGCGAACGCGACCACGGCCAGCAGGTAGGTGAGGGCGACGTCGCTGATGACGCCCGACACGAGGGCGCCGGCGACCGCACCCGTGGAGGCGGCCAGCTCGGTCACCACGCCGAGGCGGTGGTTCACGGTGCGCTCCTCGAGCTGGTGCGGGCCGGCCGCGATCGAGCCGGCCGCCACCGTCAGCAGCCCGAGCGGCGCCGCCTCGGACGCCGGCATGCCGGTGAGGACGAGCACGGGCACGAGCAGCACGGCGCCGCCGAGACCGCCGAGCGCGCCGATGCCCGCCGTCACCAGCGCCAGCGCCGCGTAGCCGAGCTCCTCCACGGCGGCCATCGTAGGCGCACATTGTCCGGACGTTTCGGTTCGAGCGCGCCACGAGCCGTCGACGGTGCGTAGGGTGCCCGCCGTGCTGGTCGGGACGCCTGCCGAGATCAAGAGCGCCGAGAAGCGGGTCGGGCTCACCCCACCCAGCGTCCGCGAGCTGGTGGCCCACGGCCACGAGGTCGTGGTGGAGCACGGCGCGGGCGTCGGCATCGGGGCCAGCGACGACGACTACCGAGCCGCGGGCGCCCGGCTGGTCACCGACGCCGCCGAGATCTGGGCCACGGCCGAGCTCGTGGTGAAGGTGAAGGAGCCCCAGGCCGTCGAGCGGGCCCAGCTGCGCGAGGGCCAGGTCCTGTTCACCTACCTGCACCTCGCACCCGACCCCGACCAGACCCGCGACCTCGTCGAGTCGGGGGCCACGTGCATCGCCTACGAGACGGTCACCGACGCCTTCGGCCGGTTGCCGCTGCTCGCCCCGATGTCGCAGGTCGCGGGCCGCATGTCGGTCCAGGCCGGCGCCCATGCCCTGGAGAGCGCCCAGGGCGGCGCCGGTGTCCTCCTGGGCGGCGTGCCCGGCGTGCACTCGGGGCGCGTCGTCGTCATCGGCGGCGGCGTCGTCGGCGAGAACGCCATCGAGATGGCCGTCGGCCTCGGCGCCGCCGTCACCGTGGCCGACAAGAACCTCGACGTGCTCGCCCACCTGAGCGCCCGGTTCGGCGCCACGCTCGAGACGATGTACTCGACGCGCACGGCCATCGACGACCTCGTCGCCGAGGCGGATCTCGTCATCGGCGCCGTGCTGGTGAAGGGCTCACGAGCGCCGAAGCTGGTCACCGAGGACATGGTGAAGGAGATGCGGGCCGGGTCGGTGCTCGTCGACGTCGCCATCGACCAGGGCGGCTGCTTCGAGACCTCGCACCCCACCACCCACGCCGACCCCACCTTCGTGGTGCACGACGTCGTGCACTACTGCGTGGCGAACATGCCCGGCGCCGTGCCCCGCACATCCACCCACGCGCTGAACAACGCCACCCTCCCGTTCGTGCTCGCCCTCGCCGACGAGGGCGCCCTCGAGGCGATGCGCAGCGACCCGCACCTCCGCAACGGCCTCAACGTGGCCCGCGGGAAGGTCACCGAGCCGGCGGTGGCCGAGGCGCTCGGCTACGAGCACCACGACGCCAGCTCGGTCCTCGCCCAGCTCTGAGACCCGGGACGCAGATCCGTTCCGGACGCGCAGATCGACGTGAGGGCGTCGGATCGCGCGCGAGGAAGGGGTTTGGTCAGGCGGTCTCCGTGGCCCGGAGCACGGTCTCGTAGGCGCCGTTCGGCGACCACTGGGCGACGAAGGTGTAGCGATCGCCCCGGATGACCGTCTCGCGCCACTCGAGCCGCCGTTCGTCGGCGCCCGACGACAGGCGCCGGATGCGGAACACCGGCTGCTTGGCGCCGAGGCCGAGCAGCTCGCGCTCCTCCGCGCTCGGCAGCTCGGTGGCGATCCACTCGACGCCGGCCGTGGGCCGCACGCCGCAGCGGCTGTGGAGCTCGTCGTACAGGGCGGTGTGGGTGAAGTCGACGTCGAGCAGCGGGCGGGCGAGGTCGGCCGGCAGCCACACGGTGTCGTGGGCCAGGGCGTGCCCGTCGGCGCTGCGCAGGCGCTCGAGGCGCACCAGCTCGGCGTCGGCCCGCAGCCCGAGCTGCTCGGCGGCGTGGGGATCGGTGACGAGGGACTGGTCGAGGACCTCGCTGCGCTGCTCGAGGCCCTTGGTCTCGATCGAGCGGAACAGGCTGTAGATCGCGCCCGTCGGCTGCTCGAACGTCGGCGTCCGCACGAAGGTGCCCCGGCCCCGCTCGCGGCTCACCACGCCCTCGGCCTGCAGGCGGCGCACCGCCTCCCGGGCCGTGTGGCGGGACACGCCGTACTCGGTGGTGAGCTCCAGGTCGGTGGGGAACTCGTCGGTGAACTCCCCCGCGTCCAGGCGGGCCCGCAGGTCTTCCAGCAGCTGGGCCCACAGGGGCATGGGACTCGACCGGTCAAGCGTTCGCACGTGTCTGAATGTACGGACGTGCAGTCCCGCGCGCAACAACCCCGAGTTGTGTGTGCTCGACTGGCCTCCCCGACCTGCAGCCCACCGGAGGACCCATGACCGCTGCCGAGACCGTCGACGCCTTCCTCGCCGCCATCTGCGCCGGCGACCTCGAACGTGCCCTCACCATGGTCAGCGACGACGTCGTCTACGACAACGTGCCGATCGGCCCGGTCACCGGCCCCGAGGGCATCCGCCAGGTGCTGGGCGGGTTCCTCGCCTCGGCCACGAGCACCGACTGGGTCGTCCACCGGCAGGTCGGCGACGACACCACGGTGATGAACGAGCGCACTGACCGCTTCGAGCTCGGCGGCGAGTGGCGCGAGCTGCAGGTGATGGGCGTGTTCGAGGTGCACGACGGGGCCATCACCCTGTGGCGCGACTACTTCGACATGGCCGAGCTGCAGCGCCTGATGGGCGGCTGAGCCGCCGACGGCGAACGCCCGGCTCGCTCGAGCCGGGCGTCGTGCGCGTGGCACCCCGTACGGGATTCGAACCCGTGTTGCCGGCGTGAGAGGCCGGTGTCCTAGGCCGCTAGACGAACGGGGCAGGGCCGGGCGATCCTACCGGAGGTGGTGGGAGCGCCAAAGTTCGGGCGGGAGGACTCGAACCCCCAATGACTGGACCAGAACCAGTTGTGTTGCCAATTACACCACGCCCGAGCGATGGGACGGGTCACGCTATCGGACGGGCCCGAACGAACGCACACCCGACAGCTGGTCGTCGAGGTCGACCAGGCGGCGGAAGCCGATGACCCGTCCCACGGCCACCGCCGCGGTCTCGCGCACCAGCGCCCTGGCCCTCCCGAAGGCCGACAGCCCCGGATCCACCGGCGACACCTGCGCGTCGAGGCCGAGCTCGTGGGCGATCCGGTCGAGCCGGTAGGCGTGGTAGTCGTCGCTCACCAGCACGGCGTCGTCGATGCCCCGCAGGCGCAGGAGGCGGGTGGCCGCGGCCAGCTGGTTCCAGGTGTTCAGGCCGTACTCCTCGCGCAGGATGGCCGATTCGGGCACTCCGTGCTCGCGCAGGAACCGGTAGCCGGCGGCCGCCTCGGTGAAGCGGTCGCCGGCCTGCTTGCCGCCGGTGACCACGATGAGCGGGGCGACCCCCTGCTCGTACAGGTGGAGGACGTGCTCCAGCCGGCCCCGCAGCACCGGTGAGGGCCGCCCGTCGTACTGGGCGGCGCCGAGCACGATGATCGCCTGGGCCGGTTCGTGGGAGTCCCGGTCGGTGGCCTGCCACACCTGCACGAACGTGACGGCCACGTAGGCGACGAGCAGGACGACCACGAGCGCGGCCACCCGGACCCAGACTCGCAGCGCACGGCCCATCGACACGGCGGCGAGCGTATCGACGCGCCGTCCCACCGCTCGCGCACTGATCTGGCTCCTCCACCCTCGTGGCACGTCGGGGCCACCGGCGCGTGCCACCCTTGGCCCGTGCCCCCCACCGTCGACGACCACCTGGACGACGAGACCGCCGTCGTCATCACCGCCGCCGCCGCCGTGCCGCCCGAGCAGGTCTGGCACACGCTGGTGGCACGCACCGCCGAGTGGTGGACCACGCCGTACCTGGCGCCGGGCACGGCGCCGATGCGCCTCGAGCCCCGCCTCGGCGGCCGCGTCTGGTCCGGATCGGACGATCCCGGTGCCGGTGAGCTGCACGGGACGATCCGCGCCTTCGACCCGCCGGAGCGCCTGGAGATCGGCAGCGTGCTCGTGCCGGGCGCCTACGCCGGCTCGATCACCCTCACCGTGGAGCGCACGCGCCTGGGCTCGGAGCTGCGGGTCGAGCACATGGCCCGCGGCCGGGTCGACGAGGCCATCGAGGAGCGGATCTCCACGGGCTGGACCGAGCTCCTGGCCCGCCTCACCGCGCTGGCCGACGCCTGAGGCGCGACGAGCCGGGGGTCAGGCGGCCGGCAGCACCGTGGGGCAGAAGTGCACCGGCGACGCCGTCATGACGTCGAGCACCCGGCGGACCACCCCGGTGGCGCCGGCGAGCGTCAGGTGGCCGCCCACCGGATCGAGCCGGTGTTGGACGTCGTCCCACAGGTCGAGCCCGTCGGAGGTGCACAGCACCAGCTCGTCGAGCTCGATGCGCAGCTCGACGTAGCCCTCGTCGAGCAGGACGTCGAGCTGGCGCGCGTGATCAGCTGCGGTCCACGCATCGAGCGCGCCCGCCATCCGCATCGAGGCCGAGCCGGCGCGCCCGTCGAAGGGGAGCACCGTGCAGCCGAACGCAGGGCGGGGCTCGTCGGTGGGGCGTTCCGTGGGGGAAGCCATGGTGAAACCGCTCTCGTCGTGGCGACCGATCCCTTGCTGGGATCGGATCTGCCCACGGACGACCGTACGCCTCCACGGGCCCGGATGCAACGCTTCGCGTGACGCGCGTCACGCGAAGCGTCACCCAGCCGGTTCCAGGCCCAGGGCGATCCGACCGGTGAGGGCGACCTGTCGGGCCGCCGGCAGCGGGTGGTACACGCCGCCGTGGGCGTCCCGCAGGAGGCGGGACAGCTCGTGGCCGGCGGCGAAGCCCCGGCCGCCCACCACCTCGAGGGCGCTGCGGACCGTGGCGATGACGGCCTCGGCGGCGATGGCCTTGCGGGTGAGGGCGATCTGCGCGGCCCGGTCGACGTTGTCGAAGCGCAGGTCGTCGGCGGCCCGGATCATCGCGTCGACGGCGTCCTCGGCGACGGCGTGGTGGTTGCCCATCGTGCCGACGAGGGCCGGCAGGTGCGGGGCGTCCGAGCCTCGGGCCGACTCGAGGGCGATCGCCACGGCCCGGTCGGCGATGCCGAGGTAGGCGCTCATGATGAGCGGCAGCGCCGTGCCGAGCACCGCGTTCCACACCGGGTGCCAGCGGTCGGCGGGGCGGACGAGCGACACGGCAGCGTCGGGCACGTGCACGTCCTCCAGCACCACGGTGTCCGACCCGGTGCCGCGCAGGCCGGTGGCGTCCCAGGTCTGCTCCACCCGCACGCCCGGGGCCGAGAACGGGACGCTGCAGTGGATGACCTGGGGGCCGTCGGGGGCGTCGTCCCACCGGATGGAGGTCACGAGCACGTTCCCGACGGGTGCACCGCTCGCCGGCGTCTTGCGGGCCGACACGACGAACCCGTCGTCGACCCGGCGGGCCGTGCCGTTGGCACCGAGCCAGTCGGAGGCGCCGGTGGAGACGAGCACGAGCCGCTCGTCGGCCACCCGTCGCAGGATGCCCTCGGCCGGTTGGCCGTGCCGCCACCGCCACACCTGCGTGCACACGAGGTGGTCGTGCATCGACAGGGTGACGGCGGTGGAGGCGCACGCCTGGCCGAGGCGACGCAGGATCGCACCGGTCTCTGCGTGCGAGGCGCCGCCGCCGCCGAGCTCGGCGGGCACCGGTGCGGTGAGGATCCCCGAGTCGCGGATCAGGTCGAAGCACTCGTGGACGAACGTGCCGTCGCGGTCGTGGGCGTCGGCCCGTGGCGCGATTGCATCGGCGACGTGGTCGGCGACGGCCATCCAGTCGGTGAGCTCGGTCGGGCGCGGGTCGTGCGTGGTCACGGTCATCGGGTCTCCCCCTGGCGCGGTGGTCTGTGATGTCGACCGTACGGAGGCCCCGACCCCCCGCCCAGTACAGATCCTGTACCGACGGGCACGATCGCGGTAGAACGCGCGCGTGGATCCGAACGAGCTCGACGGCTACGGCCAGTACTGCCCCATCGCCCGGGCGGTCTCGATCCTCGAGGAGCGCTGGACGCTGCTCATCGTGCGGGACCTGCTCGTCGGCACCACCCGCTTCAACGACCTGGCCCGAGGGCTGCCGGGCATCTCCCGCACGCTGCTGAGCAACCGGCTGCGCAAGCTCGAGCGGTGCGGCATCGTCGAGCGCGACGGCACCGACTACGTGCTGACACCCGCGGGCCGCGACCTCGAGGGCGTCGTGTTCGGCCTCGGCGACTGGGGGGCGAAGTGGGCGTTCGGCCCGCCGACGCGCCAGGAGCTCGACCCCGAGCTGCTGCTGTGGTGGGCGAAGGGCCGGATCGACGCCGAACGCCTGCCCGAACGGCGCGTCGTGGTCGGCTTCGTGCTGCGCGACCCGACCTTCCACGCCTGGCTGGTCGTGGACGACGCCGGCCCGTCGGTGTGCAAGACCGACCCCGGCTTCGAGGTGGACGCGACGCTCGAGGCGACCGTGGCGGTGCTGTCGGAGGTGTGGCTGGGACGCCGCGAGCTGCTCGGCGCCATGCGCGACGGGGACGTGCGCCTCAGCGGGCGCTCGGAGGTCGTGCGCGCCCTGCCGGAGGCCCTGCAGCTCAGCCCGGTGTCGGAGCTGGTGGCGGCCGCTACGGCTGCAGGTCGAGCTGGTCGCGCCAGCTCGCCTGGTGGCGCTGGGTGACCTGCTCCGGGGTCTGGCGCAGCAGCTCGGCCGGCACCATGTCGACGATGCGGCGCAGCTCCATGTAGTGGTGGAAGTGGCTGACCTCTTCGAACAGCTCGCGCCGCAGCCGCACGAGCTCGGGGTCCGCGGTGGCGTCGAGGAAGCCGAACAGCGTCGCCGCGATGCGCAGGTCGTGCATCACCGGCGCCCGACCCAGCAGCGACGCCCGCTTCAGGCCGATGGCGACGATGCCGGCGACGGCGTCGCGGGCGTGCTCGCCCTCGGTGAGGTGCAGCTCGGGCTCGAGCAGCCGGCCCAGCTTGAGCGCGTAGCCCTGGTCGGGGCCCTGGTTGCCGAGCAGCTCGCCCTGGGGCTGGCGGTGGTCCTCGGCGAAGTCGGCCGGGCGGCGGGCCCGCCACGTGTCGGGTCGGCGGGGCGGCGAGGCGTAGGCGCGCACCGGCTGGGCGGGCTTCGTGGGGACGTGCTCGGGGGCTGCCACGGCGGCGATGCTATTGCGCGCTGCGGTGGAGCCCGTAGACGAGGGCGTCCATGAGGGCGATCCAGGACGCCTCGATGACGTTCTCGGAGACGCCCACCGTGAACCACGACTCCTCGCCGTCGGACGTCTCGATGAGCACCCGGGTGACGGCACCGGTGCCCACCGACGTGTCGAGCACCCGCACCCGGAAGTCCACGAGCTGGATGTGCTCGAGCGCCGGGAACGCGCCGTTCAGCGCGTTGCGCAGCGCCTGGTCGAGGGCGTTGACCGGACCGTTGCCCTCCCCCACCGCGATGCGCCGGTCGTCGCCGATCCAGATCTTCACCGTGGCCTCGGTGGACAGGTCGACGATGCCCTCGGCCGCCGCCGCGGCGAGCGCCAGCGCCTCGCCCTCCCGGTGGTACGACGTCACACGGTACGACTCGACCCGGAAGGGCTCGATCGCTGCGCCGGTGGCCCGCCGCATCAGCAGCTCGAGCGACGCGTCGGCCGCCTCGAACACGTAGCCGCGGGCCTCCAGCTCGTTCACCGTCTTCGCCAGCTCGGCCGACTGCTGGGCATCCAGCTCGATGCCGAGCTCCTCGGCCTTCATCTTCATGCCGGCGCGGCCGCCGAGGTCGGACACCAGCACGCGGGTGTGGTTCCCGATGGACGCGGGGTCGACGTGCTCGTAGGAGCGCGAGCCGACCTTGCCCAGCGCGGAGGTGTGGAGCCCGCCCTTGTGCGCGAACGCCGAGGAGCCCACATAGGGGTCGGCGGCGTGGGGCGGCAGGTTCACCAGCTCGCTGATGTGGCGGGACACCGCCGTGAGCCGCTCGATGTGGCCCTCGGGCAGGCAGCCCACGCCCATCTTCAGCTCGAGGTTGGGGATGCACGTCATCAGGTTGGCGTTGCCGGTGCGCTCGCCGTAGCCGTTGGCCGTGCCCTGCAGGTGCGTGGCCCCGCCGAGGACCGCAGCGATCGAGTTCGCCACCGCGCAGCCCGTGTCGTTCTGCGTGTGGATGCCCAGCTGGACGTCGTCGCCGAAGTGCTGGTGGATCTCGGCCGTGATGCGCTGCACCTCGTGGGGCAGCGACCCGCCGTTGGTGTCGCACAGCACCAGGCACTCGGCACCGGCCATGGCGGCGGCCTCGAGCACCCGGAAGACGTACTCGGGGTTGGCCTTGTAGCCGTCGAAGCAGTGCTCGGCGTCGAACAGCACGCGCAGACCCGCGCCGCGCAGGAACCGCACGGAGTCACCCACCATGGCCACGCCCTCGTCGAGGGTGGTGCCGAGGGCATCGGTGACGTGGAAGTCCCACGACTTGCCGACGATGCAGGCGGTGGTGGTGCCGGCGTCGATGAGCGCGTGCAGCGTGGGGTCGCTGTCGGTCTTGCCGGCCGGCTTCCGGGTGGACCCGAACGCGACGAGCTCGGCGGTGGTGAGCTGCAGCTCGCGGGGCGCCCGCCGGAAGAACTCCTGGTCCTTCGGGTTGGCCTGCGGGTAGCCGCCCTCGATCCAGCGGACGCCGAGGTGGTCGAGCTGCTCGGCGATGCGCAGCTTGTCCTCGACCGACAGGGAGATGCCCTCGAACTGCGCGCCGTCGCGCAGCGTGGTGTCGAAGATGTCGACGCGCTCGGGCAGCACCGGGGGGCCTGGGCGCGCGTCGACGGTCACGCCAGCTCCACCCAGTCCTTGTACTTCGGGATCTCGCCGCGCACGATCTTCGAGTACTCCTCGGCGATGATCGTGGTGACCGGACCGGGGCACGGGATGGGGCGGTCGTCGACGCTGTTCACCGCGGACACCTCGGCCGCGGTGCCGCACACGAACAGCTCGTCGGCGATGTAGAGGTCGGAGCGCGTGAGCTCGCCGACCACCACCTCGATGTCGTGGTCGGCCGCGATGGCGTGCACGGTCGACTGGGTGATGCCCTCGAGCGCGCCGGACGCGATGGGCGGCGTGATCAGCCGGCCGCCGCGCGAGCAGAACAGGTTCTCGCCGGTGCACTCGGACACCAGGCCGGCGCGGTTCAACATGATGGCCTCGTCGTAGCCGGCCTTGAGGGCCTCGACCTTGGCGAGCGAGCTGTTCACGTAGTTGCCGGTGGTCTTCGAGGCCGGCGGCATCGTGTTGTGGTCGTGGCGGACCCAGGAGCTGATCTTCATGCGCACGCCCTTGGTGGCGGCGTCGTCACCGAGGTAGGCGCCCCACGGCCAGCAGGCGATGGCCACGTCGACGCTGCACGGCAGGGTGTTGAGGCCCATCTCGCCGTACCCGTAGTAGGCGATGGGCCGGATGTAGCAGGACGGCAGGCCCGACTCGCGCACGACCAGCTTGGTGGCCTCCACCAGCTCGTCGACGGAGTACGGCATGTCCATCATCAGGATCTTCGCCGAGTTGTGGAGCCGCTCGATGTGCTCGGTGAGCCGGAAGATGCCCGGCCCGTTCTCGGTCTCGTAGGCCCGGATGCCCTCGAACACGCCCATGCCGTAGTGCAGCGTGTGCGTCAGCACGTGGATGTTGGCGGCGTCCCAGTCGACGAGCTCGCCGTTCATCCAGATCTTGGCGGTGGGGGTGATGGGCATGGTGCGTCTCCGTTCCGGTCCTGGGCGTGCAATCTACGAGACGCGCCGGGCGATCTCGTCGCCGATCTCGGTGGTGCTGCCCTCGGGCAGGTCCTCGCACGCCTTGCGGATGCGAGCCGCGGCGTCGGTCTCGCCGAGGAACTCGAGCATCATCGCCCCGGACAGGATGGCGGCCGTCGGGTTCGCCTTGCCCTGCCCGACGATGTCGGGCGCGGAACCGTGCACCGGCTCGAACATCGACGGCGCGGTGCGGTCGGGGTTGAGGTTGGCGCTGCTCGCCAGCCCGATGCCGCCGGAGACGGCGCCGCCCAGGTCGGTGAGGATGTCGCCGAACAGGTTGTCGGTGACGATCACCGAGTACTGCTGCGGGTTGTTCACGAAGTGGATGCACGCCGCGTCGATGTGCTGGTAGCCGGTCTCGACGTCGGGGTAGTCGGCGGCCACCGCGTCGAAGGTCCGCTGCCACAGGTCGCCGGCGTAGGTGAGCACGTTGGTCTTGTGCACCAGCGTGAGGTGCTTGCGATCCCGCTCGCGGGCGAGGTCGAACGCGTACCGGACGCAGCGCTCGACGCCGAAGCGGGTGTTCACGGAGCCCTGGGTGGCGATCTCGTGCGGCGTGCCGTGGCGGAGGAAGCCGCCCTCGCCGGCGTAGGAGCCCTCGGTGTTCTCCCGCACGACCTGGAAGTCGATGCCGTCCTCGGCCAGCAGGAACGGGCGCAGGTTGATGTACTGGTCGAACGCGAACCGCATCTTGAGGATGATCCCGCGCTCGATGATCCCGCCCGGGATCTCGCCGGGCACGCCGCCGACGGCGCCGAAGTAGATGGCGTCGAACCCACGCAGCTGCTCGAGGGTCTCGTCGGAGAGCACCTCGCCGTCGCGCTTCCATCGCTCGGCACCCATGTCGAAGTGGGTGGTGTCGAGGTCGACCCCCGCCGCCTCCATCACCTTGAGGCCCTCGGCGACGACCTCGGGCCCGATGTAGTCCCCACCGATGACGGCGATCTTGTGGCTCATGGTGGGGCATTGCACCGCCGGCAGGACACCGGCGTCAAAAATGCCCGCCGCCGGACCGCCACGGGACCGGCGCAAGCGTCGGTCCCGTGGCGGGCGGGGGTCTGTGGGCCCTCCCCTACTCGGGGCAGGCGAAGAAGTGGCCGGGCGTGTTCGGGTACGGCGGGTTGTTGTTCGACTTCACGTCGGGCTTGTACACCATCGCCAGCTCCCGGTGGCCGGAGGACCCCGGGGTGGTGACCTGGTGCACGCCGTCGGCGTCCGCCGACTCCTCCCAGTACTCGATGAGGTCCGGGCTCATGTCACGGATGGTGACGTAGGCGCCGTACGTCGCCGGGCACAGCAGGGACAGGTTGAACACGCCTGCCCAGTCCATGAGGCGGTCGCCGGTGACGGGGCCGTTGTCGGCCACGTTGCCCTGCATGGCGTCGGGTCCGTGGCCACCGTAGATGTAGTCGACGCCGTGGTAGCTCTCGACGTCGGCGGCTGCCCAGGCGAACCACGTGTCCGGGTACGGCTCCTCGGCATCGCCCGGGACCGGTCGGACGTCGTGGTTGTCGGCGCCGTGACCGCCGTAGAGGTGGTCGTGGCCCCGACCGCCCCAGAGGTTGTCGCCGTCGCCGAGCTGCACATCGTCCGTCTCGCCGGCTTGGTTGCTGTCGCCGCCGAAGATGCGGTCGAAGTCGGCGCTGCCCGGGTTGGGGTCGGCGATGGATTGCAGCCCCGTGTCGGGATCGGTCGACTCAGTGCCACCGTCGCCGTCGCCCTGCATCAGGTCGACGCCCGGGCCACCGTGGAGCCAGTCGTCGCCGTCGCCGCCGAGGATGACGTCGTCTCCCTCGACCACGCCCGCCTTCGTGTCGTCGAACCGCTCCAGCACCACTCGCCGGAACAGCGTCCCGGGTTCGCAGGCATCTTCGGAGATGAACGGCTCCTTGGGCTCGATGACGTGGGGTTCCCCGCAGGCGTCAGCCGGCCCACCGTTGCCGAGCAGGTCGACCGTGATCGTGCCGAGGTCACCGAGGATCCCGTCGCTGCCCCACTCCCCTTCCAGGGCGTCGTCGCCGGCCTGGCCGAGCAGGTCGTCGTGGCCGCCGTTGCCGAGGAGGTGGTCATCGCCGAAGGTGCCAGGCGGTGGCGCGAGGCCCGTCTGGGTCGTCCGGACGGGGATCGACACCTCGATCGGCTCATCCGAGCCGTCGAGCTCGGGCCCGTCGCCGCTCTGGACAGCGCCGGTCCGCTGGATCCAGCCGTTGTCGCCGAGCACGACGTCGTCGTCGCCGGCGTCGGCCAACCCCTCGTCGCCGTGGACGACGTCGGCGCCGTCGAGGAGGTTCGCTCCGACGTTGAGACGGGCGCCGTCGATGACGCCGTCGTCGGCGGAGCCGCCGCCGACGATGTCGTCCTCGTCGTCGTCCGGACCGGCGACCTCGGTGTCCGGGTGGCCGTCGGGGGCGTTGCCGAAGACGAGGTCGCCGCCGTGGCCGCCCTCGATCTCGTCGTCGCCGGTGCCGCCCCAGATGACGTCGCCGAGCCACTCGCCGGCTGCGTCGCCGTCCTCGTCCGCCGTGCCGGTCACCCGGTGGAAGTCGGGGTCGGTGGTGTCGCCGCCGGTCGCCATGAAGTCGTTGTTGCGACCGTCGGCCGGGTCGAGCTGGGTCGCCGGCTGCGAGCCGTTGCCCTGACCGAAGATCCGGTCCTCGCCGGCGTCGCCACGGAGGAAGTCGCCGCCGCTCGCCAGAGGTGACCGGGCCGGCCCACCGGCGAGCTGCACGTCGAAGAGCTCGATCGGCACCCGGTCGGCGGCACGCGTCGGCGCCGCGATGTTGCGGACGATGATGGCGTTGTCGCCGGCGATCCAGTCCACGCCGGCGCCGCCGCTCACCAGCGTCTCGCCGGCATCCCGGAGGTCCGTGCCCACCCGGTCGTCGTCGATGACGCCGTCGATGGCGGAGCCGCCGCCGATCAGGTCGTCGTCACCGGCCTGGCCGGAGATGGCGTCGTCGCCGTCGTTGCCCTCGACGTAGTCGTTCCCGGCACCGCCGGCGATGGTGTCGCCCTTGCCCTGGCCGAAGATGCGGTCGGTCTCGGTGCCGCCGTCGATCACGTCGACGCCGCTGGTGCCGGCGGCCGGCGCGGTCGCGGTGACCTTGCCCACGTCGAACAGCTCGATGGGCACCCGCGTGGCGGCGCGGGCCGGTTCGGGCACGTTGCGGACGATGATGGCGTTGTCGCCGGCGATCCAGTCGAGGCCGGCGTCGCCGTTGACGGTGTCGCCGGCGTCGGCCTGGCCGTCGCCCACGCGGTCGTCGTCGATGACGCCGTCGGCCGCAGAGGAGCCGCCGATGAGGTCGTCGTCCCCGGCACCGCCGGAGATCGTGTCGACATCGCCGTTGCCCTCGACGTAGTCGTCGCCGCCGTCGCCGTCGAGGGTGTCGGTGCCCTGCTGGCCGAAGATGCGGTCGTCGGCCGGCGCGGCGTCGCCTCCGTCGCCGTGCACCGTGTCGCCCGCGCCCTCGCCGTCGAGGAGCAGCGTCACGAGCATGTCGTCGGACGACGGCGCGCCGTTGACCAGGGCGTCGCCGATGGTGGCGTTGTCGCCGGCGATCACGTCGGTGTGCATGCCGCCGGCGATGGTGTCGCCGCCGTCGCACACGTCGGCGGTGTCGGAGCCGCCGATGATCCGGTCCTGCCCGCCCTCGCCGAAGATCTGGTCGGCGCCGGCGTTGCCGAACAGGTGGTCCGAGTCGGGGCCGCCGCGGATGACGTCGGCGCCGTCGACACCGCACGTGGCCTCGTCCTCGGCATCGCCGAAGATCTGGTCGCGCCCGCTGTCGCCGTACAGCTTGTCGCCGGCCGCGTTGCCCTCGATGACGTCGTCACCGCCGCCACCCCGGGCGGTGTCGACGCCGTCGGATGCACCGTGGGAGCCGGTCGGGTCGTCGCCGTGGATCGTGTCGTCGTCCTCGTCCCCGTAGAGCTCGTCGCCGTCCTCGTCGCCGGAGATGGTGTCCTCACCGGTGTTGCCGCGGATGACGTCGCCGCCTCCGTTCCCGTGGATGTCGTCGTCGCCCTCCTGGCCCCAGATGCGGTCCGGGTCGGCGCCACCGGCCAGGTCGTCCCCGGCCGCGCCCCCCGACGGCGTCAGCTCGACGAGCGGACGGTTCGGGTCAGCCAGGTTGAAGGCGTCACCTGCCGGGTCGGGGTCCGGTCCCCGGTTGATGAGGCCGACGTCGCCCAGGACGATGTCCCAGCCGGCGCCGCCGTCCACGGTGTCCGCACCGTTCTCGCCGACGATGTCGTCCTCGTCGTCGCCCCCGTGGAGGTCGTCGTCGCCGTCGCCGCCGAGGAGGTCGTCGTCGCCGGCGTCTCCGTGCAGGGTGTCCTCGCCCTGGTTGCCGAACAGCTGGTCGTGCCCGTCGCCGCCGTGGCCGGTGTCGTCGCCGAGGCCGGCCACGACGACGTCGTCGTCGGCCTCGCCGTTGATCTCGTCCTTGCCGTGGTCGCCTTCGATGGAGTCACCGCCGGCGCCGCCCCAGATCTCGTCGTCGCCGGCGTCGGAGCAGAGGTCGCGATCGTCGTCCGGGCACGGGTCCTCCTCGGGACCGCCGAGGATGAGGTCGGCCTCGCCCTCGCCCCGCAGCTGGTCCCTGCCGATGCCGCCGGTGATCTGGTCGGCGCCCGCGCCGCCCCAGATCTCGTCGTCGCCGGCCTCGCCGTTGAGGTCGTCATCGCCGACGTCGCCCCAGATGTCGTCGTCCCCGGAGCCACCGGTGACCTTGTCGACGTCGTCGGCGCCGGAGTCGTTGGCCACGCAGTCGGCGCCGCTCAGCTTGCCGTCGCCGATCAGCTCGTCGGCCGCGGTGCCGCCGCCGAGGGTGTCCTGGCCCGCACCGCCGCAGAAGCTGACGGGGATGCTGAACGGGATGAGCTTGGTCACCGTGTCGCCCGGGTCGGCGTCGTCGTCGGTGTCCGCGGTCCCTCCGTCGCAGCCGATCCCGATCGGCGGGTCGACGGTGGTCCCGTCCGGTTGGCAGGTGCCGGAGAGCGCACCGTGCTCGGTGGTGATCGAGTCCTTCCCGTCGAAGCCGGAGCCGACGACCTTGTCGATGCCCTCGTACTCCTGGACGATGCCGAACGCCGTCACGGAGACCTTCACGCCGCTCGTGCCCTCGGAGAGCTGGCGGACGACGAACTTCTCGTCCTTGTTGCCCTCGTCGTAGTTCCGCTGGTCGGCGCGCTCGCCCATGTTGAGCACGAGCACGTTCCCGTCCTTGGCGCCGAGCACCGGGGGTGGCGGCTCGCAGAGCTCCGCCGTGATGTTGTCGAGCTCGAGCAGGACGAGGTTCACGATCGTCTGCTTGAACGTCGCGGAGAACAGGAAGAGGTCGATCGTGACGAACAGCCGGATGAAGGCCTCGAGCTTGCCGCTCACGTCGAACAGGCAGATGGGGTTGCCGGCGAGGAACTGGATGATCTCGTCGATCCGCAGCTTGCCGTCGAGGTTCTCGGGCGGGATCGGGTTCGTGAACCCGCCGTCGTGGAGGTTCAGGTCGAGCGTCGCCCGGACGCCCGCCTCGACCCCGGCCTTGACGATCACCAGATCGACGGCCGCGCCGACCGCCGCCTCGAGGATGAGGCGGATCTCGGGCACGTCGTTGCCCTCGGCGTCGAGGTCGTCGATGAACACGCCGGCGAAGAGGACGCCCAGGTTCTCGAAGAACCCGTCGTTGCCCGTGTCGTCGTCGGTGAGGTTCTGCACCATCTGGCGGATGCCCTTGGTGTCGTAGCCCATGGCGAAGCGGCCCTCGACGGCCGCCCCGATCGAGACGACCACCGACACCGGGATCGGACCCACTGTGATGGGGCCGAACGTGAAGCTCTGGCTCACCTCGGCGCGCAGGGTGCCGGCGTCGAAGCGCACCAGCGTCGGGTTCTCGCCCACGATCAGCCCGAAGAGCTGCGACGGCTCCTCGAACGCCGGGAAGCTGAAGCCGCCCTCGCTCCCGGTGGACTCGTCGAACTTCTCACCGAACTCGCTGTCGAGGTCGCCGAACTGCGACGACTCGAACACGTTGGCGGGATCGTCCGCCGAGGAGATGAGCTCGCCCTTCTTGTTCGCCGGGAGCTCGGGCTCGGCGAGAGCCGAGCTGTCGAGGTCGAAGCCACCGAGGGGGACCAGCAGGCTGGTGTCGCCCGGCTGCACGGTCGGCAGCGCGTTGGCGAAGCTGATCACGTCGAGCAGCCGCTTGATGACCGTCAGGTCGCTGTCGGCCACCGCCTCCATGAGGTCGAGCAGCGTCGGCGGGTCCGTGCCGATCAGCTCGGCCAGCTGCGCGACACCCGGGATCGGCGCCTGCAGCGTGTCGATGATCGGCTGCAGCGGCTTGGTGAACTTCTGGATCTCCGACAGGACCGGGTTGAGGAACTCGGCGATGAAGGAGCCGAGGTCGAGCCGGACGTTGTCGAAGCCGACCGTGAGGTCGCCGTAGTCCACCCCGTCGGTCAGGTCGCCGGTGATCTCCCACGTGAGGGAGAGGTCGGCGAGCAACCTCGGGATGGCGGCGGGGTCGCCGCTGCCGAGGTCGATGCTCGTCACCAGCGTCACGTACAGGTCGATGCTGGCTGCGAGCTGGATGTCCCAGTCGGTCGGGTCGAGGCCCGTCACCAGCTCGCTGAGCCCGAGCCTCGTGTCGCCCGCGCCGGGATCGGGGATGTCCACGCTCAGCTCGATGTGGACCTCGTGCCCCTTCCGTCCGTCGTCTCCGCCGTCCAGCCGGTCGTCCTTCGCGTTGAAGACGTCGACGCCGATGAACGCGATGTCGCCCTGGAGGGCGGCGTCGGCCGGGTCGGGCACGGCGGACGCATCCCCGCCGCTGCCGATCGGCTCACCGAGGTCGACGTCGGCGCTGAGCGTGAGCTCGTCGCCGGCGTCGGAGCCGTCGGTGCCGTCGAGGTCGTCCACCGAGGTGTCGGTCAGCAGGTAGAAGCCGTCGGTCAGGCCGATGCCGAAGCCGACGTTCAGCTGCCACGTCACGGTCGACGACACGGTGCCGTCGCCGCCGGACAGCCGGAGGCCGGGCACGCCGAAGTCGAACGCCGGCGTGGCGGCGCCACCCACCTGGCCCATCTTGAGCTCGACCTGCACGTCCACGAGGTCGGTGAACAGGTCCCCGGCCCCGGCGTCGCACTCCGCTGCGGGTTCGCCGCAGAAGAGCGTGACGACGATGTCCTCCTCCTTCACCGGAGTCGTGGCCTTGGTCGGGTCGGCGTCGTCGACCACGTCGTCCGCGTTCAGGAGCAGGTTCGCGCCGTCCGGGCCGATCTGGGTCCAGAAGAAGTCCCGGATCTCGCCCTTCACGGTGTCGAAGTCGCCGGCCGAGCTGAGATCGCCGACCAGCGTGCCGATCGGCGTGGCGATGTTGTCGTTGAAGGCGGTGCCGACCTCGGCGCCGGCGTCGACCAGATCACCGACCACGGGGATCTCGGCGCCGTACTCCTCGGCGCTGAGGGACCGTTCGACGTAGTTCCCGAACTCGACGATGCCGTCGCCGATGAGCTGCCACAGGAAGCTCTGCGCCTCGTCCTTCAGGTTCTCGAACACGGTGTCCGCGCCCGTGAGCGAGGGCGCCGTGTCGAAGTCCGCCTGCGAGAAGGCGATGGAGCCGAGGTATGTGGGCGGATCGCCGACACCTGCGTAGACGGGGAGGTCCGCGCAGGCGAGGACGGCGCCGCTGCCGCAGTCCGCTGACGGCGTGACATCGCCGGTGAGGCCCGAGAAGAAGGCCGCGAAGTCGTTCGTGCGGACGGCCGACCCCAGGTCGTTGGTGAGCGAGAGCGTCACGCCGGCACGGGCCTCGAACGGGTTGCCCGTGGCGGCGCAGCCGTCGTTGACCTTGCCGTCGGCCGGGATCGTCTGGTTGCCGTCCGTGTCCGGATCGCTGTCGAGGACGTAGTCCTCCTCTGCGTCGAGGGCGTCATCACAGGCGCCATCGATGGTCGCCTCCGAGATGTCGACCGGGTCGCAGCCGTCGTTGACCTTGCCGTCGGCATCGTCGTCGACGTCGTCGTCGCACGCGTCTTCGCCGATGCCGGTGCCGTCCCCCACCTGGACCTCGAAGGGCCCGACGGTGGCCGACATCTCACCCGTTGCGTAGCCCTCGATGTCGGCGGTGATGCCGCTGGTGTCGTAGATGAACAGCTCCGGGCCGCCCGTGATCGTCGGCAGCCCGCTCGGGTTCACGGCCACGTCGGGCAGCTGGATGCCGAAGTCCGCCGAGAGGATGACGCCGTAGTCGACGCCGACCTCGCCGTTGGTCTCGCCGCCGAGGAGGCCACCGCCGTACTGGCCGAGGTCGAGGTTGAACGGCTTGGTGATCGGCAGCTCGAAGACGCACCCCGCGTACTCGGTCTTGTCCGAGCACACGCCGATGTCGAAGTCGAGCTTGAGCGTGCCCGGGCTGTTGCCGGGCACGTAGGAGATGCCGAGGAAGTCGGCCGAGTCGTTCACGAACGTCTGCAGGTCGGTGAGGTACTGGCTCACCGCGTCGGAGTAGCCCTGGCTGTCGAACACCTCGTCGCCGTCGACGACGGACACGAAGTCCTCGGGCTCGGGCAGCTCGGGCAGGACGAGGTCGACCGTGCCGTCGAGCTTGTCCAGCGCGGCGGCGATCACGGCGTTGGCCTGGAGCTCGAGCTGCTGCACCGAGGCGGCCGGGTCCTGGGACAGCGCGTTGAGCGCCTCCCGGACCTCCGCGATGAAGGCGAGGGCGTCCTCGAGGCTCGTCCCCACCACGGGGAGCTCCTCGTTCATGAGCGCGCCGGCGTCGTTCGCCTGCTGGTCGAGCTGGGCCAGGGTGCCGAACACCGCCTCGATGCCCTGGAGGATCGTGGCGAACAGCGCCAGCGGGTCCTCGTTGTCGAGGTTGAAGGCGAGGAAGCTGTCGTCGAAGGAACCGGTCGTGGTGACGGTCGGTTCGCCGACGAACAGGTTCGCCCACCCGAACGTCAGCTCGGCGCCCGCGACGTTCTCCAGGCCCGGCAGCGAGGACGATGCCGCCATGGTGAACGTGGGGACCCCCACGTTCGCCGTTGCGGTGATCGTGACGTCCCCGAGCGTCAGCGCGAAGACGCCCGGACCGGGGTTCGTGACCTCCACGCTCCCGGTCATGTCGAAGAGCTCGGTGAGGGTCAGCCGGTCGTCGCCGGTGGTGGCCAGGTCGACGGCGAGCATCGGCTCGGTGTCGTCGACCGGTGCCAGCAGGTCGACCGGGCCGTCCACCGCCTCGAGGTCGAGCTGCAGGAAGCCGAGCGTGCCCTTGAGGTCGAGGTCGCCGCTGATCGGCACGTCGAGGGAGAGCTCGTCGCCGTCGGTGATCTCGATGAAGATGCGGTCGGTGATCGGCGGCAGGCCCGTCACCGGGTCGGGGGTGGCCATGGCGTCGGAGAGGTCGAGGCCGACGGTGAGGTCGAGCGAGTAGGTCGGGTCGATGGTGAGGCTGGCGCCACCGTCGAGGACGAGGCCGGTGATGCCCGCCTTCTTCAGCTCGTCGGCGACGTTGATCGCTGCCTCCGGCGCCTGGTGGAAGAACGAGTCGTCGGTGACGCTCAGCGTGAAGGTCACCGTGTCGTCGGCGGGGTGGTACGCGAGGCCGAGGTCACCTGCGGCGAGACCGAGGGTGGCCTCGAGCTCGGCGATGATCCCTTCGATGGTCTCGAGGCCGGCGGTCTCGAGCTGGTCGGCCGTGATGTCGAGGTCCACCGGGTTCCCGGACACGGCCAGGCCGTTGTCGGTGAACAGCTTGGAGATGCGGTCGGACCAGTTGCCGAGCTCGGCCAGGTTCTCGTCCACCAGCGGCAGGTCGAGGTTGCCGAGCTTCAGCTGGAGGCCGCGCATCGAGACGGCCAGCTGCGCCAGCGCAGCGAGGACGTCCTGGGGCGTGAAGTTGGTGAAGTTGCCCAGCTCGCCGAGCTGGAAGTCCGGGGCGTCGACGCCGTTCGACACGTCGGTGTCGTCGAGCGTCACCGTGCCGGACACGCCGCCCAGGCCGGTGAGCCCGGCGGAGAGCCCGACGTCGAGGTGCACCTCGCCGCCGGTGATCGAGGCCTGGAAGAGGTCGCCGGGGGCGGCGTTCAGCAGCTCGTCGACCGTGACCGTCCCGCTGCCGTCGGGATCGAGCCAGCCGACCGTCACCTCGAGCGACGCAGAGGCTGCCGGGTCGCTGTCCTGGGGTGCGGCGGTGACATCGAGGATGCCGAGGCGCGCGCTGAAGGAGCCGGTCAGCTCGAGGTCGGCGCTGAAGACGGTGTCGGGGACGGGCATGACCAGCCCGGCCAGCGCGCCGACGTCCGTCGTGGTGTCGAGCGCCAGCACCAGTGGGTCGTCGCCGGACGCCAGGTCGAGCGCGACGGTGCCCGAGTAGGCCCCGCCCTCGAGGCTGAAGAAGTCAGCCGTGCCCGGATCGCCGCTGGCGAAGGCGATGGGCGTGCTGACCGCACGCGAGAGCTCCAGCGTGTCGAAGGTGATGGTGCCGGCGCCGGTGTCGATGTCCACCTCGATGTCGACGTCGACGGCTCCGATGTTGGCGAGCCCGTTGAGCTCGTCCTCGACCGCGCTGGCGGTCTTGTCGGGCAGCGTGGTGATCGCGTTGGTGAGTCCCTGCAGGACGTTCAGCAGGTCGAGGGCGGGCACGCTGGTCGGCACGAGGTCGGTGCCCGGGATCGCGTCACCCAGCTCGTCGAAATCGGCCAACCCCGCCAGCGTGTCGGTGAGGAACGACGTGATCGCCTGGGCGGCGTTCAGGTCCTCCGGTGTCTCCGCCGCGACCGGCGGCGCCGTCACCACACCCAACGACGCGACGAGGGTCGTGAAGACCGTCGCCACCCGTGCCCATCGCACCCACCGGCGCCCGCGTCCGTCGTGTGCCACGCGCGTGCGCGCGGCGAAGCCCAGGGGTCGGCCCTTCGGCATGTTGCCCGCTCCTCGTCGTGGAACGGCAGCGTTTGCACCCGTCGCCGTTCCGACTGTCGTTGAACGGCAGACGCCCCCGACCCCCCGCGGAGTCCGCCAGGAGGGAACATATGACACCATCGGGGCCAGCACAATGGGGAATCGCGCGGAACGTGGTGGAACGTCACGACAGAGGCGGTGGGGTCGGGGCTCGGCCCGTCGGTAACCTCGTCCGGATGGCTGACACGCACGAGCTCACGCAGGCGGCGTTCGACCGGCTCAAGGCCGAGCACGACGACCTCACCACCCGCGGGCGCGTCGAGATCGCGCGCAAGATCGAAGCGGCCCGCGAGCTGGGCGACCTCTCCGAGAACGGCGACTACCACGCCGCCAAGGAGGAGCAGGGGAAGATGGAGGGCCGCATCGCCCACCTCTCGGCGATCATCGAGAACCATGTGATCGTCGAGGCCGGCAGCGGCGACGAGGTGCGCGTCGGCTCGGTCGTCACCATCCGCTACGAGGGCGACGACGACACCGAGCAGTACCTGATCGGGTCCATCGAGGAGCGCCACGACGACCTCGAGGTGATGAGCCCCGGTTCGCCGCTCGGCTCTGCCCTGCTCGGCAGCAAGGTGGGCGAGACGGTGAAGTACGAGACCCCCACCGGCCACACGCTGGCGGTGGAGATCGTGGAGATCGAGTGACCCCACGGCTGCCGCCCGGCCGGCACGTCGACCTGCCCGGGCGAGGCACCACCTTCGTCCGGGAGCTGCCCGGGCCCACCGGCGCGCCCACCATCGTGCTCCTCCACGGCTGGACGGTCTCCGCCGACCTCAACTGGTTCGCCTGCTACGAGGCGCTGGGCCGGCGGTACCGCATCATCGCCGTCGACCACCGGGGGCACGGTCGCGGGCTGCGGTCCCGGCGCCGGTTCCGCCTCGCCGACTGCGCTGACGACGTCGCCGCCCTCTGCGACGTGCTCGGGCTCGACTCGGTGATCCCGGTCGGCTACTCGATGGGCGGCCCCATCGCGCTGCTCACCTGGCACCGGCACCCCGAGCTGGTGCGCGGCCTGGTGCTGTGCGCCACCGCCCCGTACTTCCGCGGTCCGGGCGCCGAGGCCGCGGTGTTCTCGCTCCTGCCGGTGCTCGCCGACGCCGCCCGGTTCACGCCGCTGCCGGTGCGCCGGGCGATGGCGGCCCGGTTGCTCGGCCGGCGCCTCGACCACGACCCGTTCGGCCGCTGGGCCCGGGAGGAGATCGCCCTCGGCGACCCGGCCGCCATCGCCGGGGCCGGCGCCTCCCTCGGACGCTTCGACGCCCGGCCGTGGCTCGGCGACATCGACGTGCCCACCGCGGTGGTGCGCACCACCCGCGACGACGTGGTGCCGCCGTCCCGCCAGGGCGAGCTGGCGCAGGGCATCCCGGGTGCCCGGCTGTTCGACGTGTCCGCGGACCACGCCGCGTGCATCACCCGCGCCGCCCGGTTCGTGCCGGCGCTGCTGCAGGGCATCGGCCACGTGCGCGCCGGCCGGCCCGCCCGACCGCACCACGTCTGAGCGGCACCGCCGGGCGACGCCGCGCTCAGCGGCGCTGCACCACCACCATGGCGAGGTCGTCGGCGGCGTCGGCCACCCGCAGGTCGCGCACGAGCCGGCGCTGGGCCTCGGTGGCGCCGCAGTCGGCCGGCAGGGCGTCGACGAGCGCCCGGAGGCGCTCCAAGCTCTCGTCGAGGTCCTCGTGCCGGCGCTCGACCAGGCCGTCGGTGTAGAGCACCAGCAGCGAGCCGGGCGGGAACGGCAGGGGTTCCTCGGGCCGGGGTCCCGTCGGCATGCCGATGGGCGGGTGGTGCGGGCCGGCGAGCAGGCGGGCCTCTTCGCCCGGGACGCGGAGCACGGGCGGCACGTGGCCGGCCAGCCGCCAGTGGATGACGTCGTCGACGACGTCGATGCACGCGATCGCCGCGGTGGCGACGTACGCCGAGCCGAAGTGGGCGAGGGCCCGGCCGGCGAGCGGCAGCACGTCGTCGAGCGCGGAGGTGAGGACCATCGAGCGGATGGTCGCCTTCGTCTCCGTCATCCGCGCCGCAGCCTGCATGCCGTGCCCGGCCACGTCGCCGACCACCAGCGCCGTCTTGGCCTCATCGATGCCGATGACGTCGTACCAGTCGCCGCCGAAGCCGATGTCGGCCTGGGCCGGCTCGTAGGTGACGGCCACGTCGAGGCCCGGCGCCGGATCGGGAGGAGCGAGCACCTCGTCCTGGAGCTGGCGGACCAGCAGGTTCTGGCGCTCCGTCCGGCGCGCCCGCCGCAGGGAGTGCGCGACCAGGTCGGCCAACAGCTCCAGCCAGAAGCGGAGCTGCTCGTCGACCACCACCTCGGTGGCCCAGCCGGCGCCGAGGGCGCCGAACGGCTTGCCGGCCTCGTCCAGCAGCGGCACGGCAGCCGTGGTGTCGAGGCCGACGCGCTCGGTGTCCGTCACCATCTCGGGGTAGCGATCCTGGCGCTCGGCCCGGTCGACGAACACCGGGCGACCCGTCTCGAGCACCTCGTGGAACGGCGTGCGCGGCGTCCCCGGACCCACGACCTGCCAGCGCTGCTCGATGTCGGCGGCCATCAGCGGCTGGATCAGGTGCAGCTCGACGCCCGCCTCGTCGAGCAGCGCCACGTTCAGGAAGTCGGCCCCGACCACCTCGTTGCCGTGGGTCACCACCAAGCGCGAGACCTGGGTGGTGGTGAGGGCGCCGTTCAGGTGGCGGGACAGGATGGTGAGCGCCTCGAGGCGCCGGCTCTCGGCCACGCGAGCCGTGATGTCCACTGCGGAGGGCACGATGGCGGTCACCACACCGTCGACGACCACGGGCACCACCTGGAAGTCGACGTTGGCGATGCGGCCGTCGCGGATCACCGCCTCGAGGTCGAAGCGCGAGGCCCGCCCCCGGGCGGCGTCGGCGACGGCGTCGCGCACGCGTCGCTGCGCCCCCGGGTTGCCCTCCCACCACGGCGCCTCCCACAGGGGGTGGCCGACGACCTCGTCCTCGGTGATGCCGGATGCGACCAGCACGCTGGCGTTCACCTGGAGGAGCACGCCGTCGACCGAGCACAGGCCCACGAAGGCGTGCAGGGCGTCGATCAGCAGTGGGTGCCAGGGCACCGCCCTCGGCTCGCTCTCGGTGACCATCCGCTCCTCCGCGCACGGCCGACAGCCATGCGCTCGCCGTCCGACCCGCGCCCGTCGGCAGCGTAACCGCGCGTCGTGCGCCGCCCGGGACGGAGCCTCAGATGATCAGAGCCCGTGCGCCATCGCGGCCTCGATCCGCCGGGCGGCGGCCACCACCTGGTCGCCGAAGCGCTGGCCGGGTCGCTTCGTCACCCGCTCGATCGGGCCGGAGACGCTGACCGCGGCGAGGATCTGGCCGTCGTCCCACACCGGCGCGGACACCGACGCCACGCCGGGGGCGCGCTCGGCGACCGACGCCAGCCAGCCGTCGCGGTCAGCGAGACCGGACAGCACCCGCCCTGCGGAGCCGACGCCCATGGGGAGCCGGGCCCCCACCGGCACGATCGTGCGCAGCTCGTGGTTCGAGTCGACGGCGGCCACGCACAGCCGCTCCCCCTCCTCGGCCACGTACAGCTGGGCCGACTCGCCGGTCTCGTCGCGGAGCCGGCGCAGGACGGGCACCGCGACGGCCGTGAGCGGGTACGCCTCGAGCGCTGCCCTCCCCAACCCGATCAGCGCGAGTCCGAGGGCGTACGCGCCGTCCTCGCCGCGGCGGAGCAGCCCCACGGCCTCCATGCCCTGGGCCAGCCGGTGCACGGTGGCCCGGCTGAGGTCGGTGCGCTCGACCAGCTGGCGGAGGCTGAGCGGCCCCTCGCTCACGATGCGCAGGATCGCCACGATCTTGTCCAGCACCCCGATGCCGCTTACAGTGGTGTCCATTGCTCGGGAATGCTATCCCGGATAGTGAGACGGTCAAGGAGCTCCGCATGGCAGGCAAGACGCTCAGCGAGAAGGTGTGGGACCGCCACGTCGTCCACTCCGACGACGACGGGGACCTGCTCTACATCGATCTCCACCTCGTGCACGAGGTGACCTCGCCCCAGGCCTTCGACGGGCTGCGCCTGAACGGCCGCACCGTCCGCCGCCCCGACCTGACGCTGGCGACGATGGACCACAACGTCCCGACCGCCGACATCGACCAGCCGGTGGCCGACCCCATCTCGAAGAAGCAGATGGACACGCTGGCGGCGAACTGCGCCGAGTTCGGGATCACCTGCCACGGCATGGGCGACCCGGGCCAGGGCATCGTGCACGTCATCGGCCCCGAGCAGGGCTTCACCCAGCCGGGCATGACGATCGTCTGCGGCGACTCCCACACCTCGACCCACGGCGCCTTCGGCGCCATCGCGTTCGGCATCGGCACCTCCGAGGTCGAGCACGTGCTCGCCACCCAGACGCTGCCCCAGCGCAAGCCCCAGACCATGGCGGTCACGGTCGAGGGCGAGCTGCAGCCGGGCGTCACCGCCAAGGACGTCGTCCTCGCCATCCTCGGCCGCATCGGCACCGGCGGCGGCATCGGCCACATGATCGAGTACCGGGGCTCGGCCATCCGCTCGCTCTCGATGGAGGGCCGGATGACCGTGTGCAACATGTCGATCGAGATGGGCGCCAAGGCCGGGCTCATCGCGCCGGACGAGACCACCTTCGAGTACCTGCGGGGCCGCCCCCACGCGCCGACCGGCGCCGACTGGGATGCGGCGGTCGAGGACTGGAAGACGCTGGTCACCGACGACGACGCCACCTTCGACAAGGAGGTGGTGATCGACGCCGCCGAGATCACCCCGCACGTGTCGTGGGGCACGAACCCCGGGCAGGTGGTGCCCATCGACGGCGCCGTGCCCGACCCCGGCACCTTCGCCGACAGCGCCGAGCGCAACGCGGCCGAGCGGGCCCTCGAGTACATGGGCCTGGAGGCCGGCACGCCGATGAGGGCGGTTCCGGTCGACACCGTGTTCATCGGCTCGTGCACCAACAGCCGCATCGAGGACCTGCGTGCCGTGGCCGAGGTGGCCCGGGGCCGCAAGGTCACCGTGCCGCGGGCGATGATCGTGCCCGGCTCCTTCGCCGTGAAGGACCAGGCCATCGCGGAGGGGCTCGACCAGGTCTTCGTGGAGGCCGGCTTCGACTGGCGCGAGCCCGGTTGCTCGATGTGCCTGGCCATGAACCCGGACAAGCTCTCGCCCGGCGAGCGCTGCGCCAGCACGTCCAACCGCAACTTCGAGGGGCGGCAGGGCCGGGGCGGGCGCACCCACCTCGTCTCCCCCGCCGTCGCCGCCGCCACCGCCATCGCCGGCCACTTCGCCACGCCGGCCGACCTCGACTGACCACCCGCCCCACCGCGAATTTCGTTCGTGGGTGACACCTGCTGTCACCGATCGACGAAATTCCTCCACGGAGGAACCTCACATGCGCGCTGTCCGCACCATCGAAGGCACCGCGGTCCCGCTCGACCGCTCCGACGTCGACACCGACCAGATCATCCCGTCCGACTGGCTCAAGCAGGTCGAGCGCACCGGCTTCGAGAAGGGCCTGTTCTCCGAGTGGCGGGACGACCCGGCCTTCGTGCTCAACCAGGAGCAGTTCCAGGGCGCCAGCATCCTGCTGGCCGGCCCGAACTTCGGCACCGGGTCGTCCCGCGAGCACGCGGTGTGGGCCATCCAGCAGTACGGCTTCGAGGCCGTGGTGTCGCCCCGCTTCGGCGACATCTTCCGCAACAACTGCACGAAGAACGGCCTCGTGCCGGTGCAGGTCGACGCCGAGGTCGGCGAGCGCCTGCTCCGCATGGTGGAGGCCGACCCGACGCTCGTGTTCCAGATCGACATCGCCTCGCGCACGCTGCGGGCCGGCGACGTGGAGGTGACGTTCCCGCTCGACGACGGCACCCAGCACCGGTTCCTCGAGGGCCTCGACGACATCGGTCTGACCCTCCAGCACGAGGACGACATCAGCGCCTTCGAGCAGCGCCGGCCCGCGCACCTGCCCTCGGCCTAGGCACGCGGACCGACACGCGAACGGGCCCCGGCGATCTCGCCGGGGCCCGTTCGCAGTGCGGGAGGATCAGTCGGTGGTGGCGCCCATCCGCCGGCGGAGGTGGAGCACGCCGGCGAGCAGGCCCATGGCGGCCATGCCGAGCAGGAGGGCCTGGTCGTCGGAGGAGCCGGTGCGGGGCAGGCTCGGGGTCTCCGGCGTGGCCGGCGCGGCGGCCAGCGTGCCGCCGACCCGGGCCTCGGTGACGCCGGTGCTGGCGACGATGCCGCCCTGCAGGCCGGTGAGGAGGCGGGCCTCGGTGGCCGACACCCGGGCGCCGGCGGTCTGGACCTGCGAGGCGCCGAGCGTCTCGGTGATCGACTCGACGGCGCCGACGCTGATCACCGACTCGAGGGGCGTGCCCTCGGCGATGGCGACCCGCTGGCCGGGGGCGACGCTCACCTCGGCGGGGATGCCGAGGAGCGAGGCGATGGCCGGGGAGATGCGCACGACCACGCCGCCCGCCTTGCTGGCGCTGGTGTCGACCTCGGAGCTGCCGGTGACCGAGCGGGCGTCGGCGAGGCTGTTGGCCACGGAGACCTGCAGCAGCGGGGCGTCGTCGACGAGGCCGGCGGCGTCGAGCTGGTCGAGCACCGGGCCGAGGACGTCACCGAGGGCGGGGACCTGGTCGGTGACCGCGCCGAGCTCGGCGGGGAGGGCGGCGAGCACCTGGTCGAGCACGCCTTGGACCTGGCCGGCGACGAGGTCCTCGACAGCGTCGAGCAGGAACTGCAGCGACAGCGTGCTCACCTCGAAGGCCTGCAGCTGCGACTGGGCCACGGTCAGCGGGCCCTCGTTGCTGATCGAGGAGGACGAGGCGCCGAGGGTGAGCGTGAGCAGGTCGCGGTCGAGGGCGCCGAGGAGGGCCTCACGGACGAGGTCCTCGGTGATGGCCGGCACGGCGACGACGATGTCGACCAGCGCGTCGAGGGACAGCAGGCAGTCGGACTGGAGCGACTCGTAGATCTCCTCACCGTCGGGCAGCGCCCGGATGACGTCGTCGATGGGGAGGCCGACCTGGTTGGCCTGCTCGGCGAGGCCGACCGGCGAAAGCTCCTGGGGCAGCTCGTCGCAGATGCCGGACAGCGCGTCCTCCACCGGGGCGAGCGCGCCCTGCACCTGGGTGACGACGCCGTCGAGGTTGGCGGTGATGGGCTCGAGCAGCAGCCCGAAGATCACGTCGGCGAGGGCCTGGCCGTTCACGGCGATGGCGCCGGCCTCGGCCGAGCCGAGCGCCGCCGGGGCGGTCACGGACGGGAGGGCCGCCTCCGAGGCGCTGCAGACGTCGAGCACCGAGATCAGGTCGGCGATGGGCAGGGCGGCGAGGTCGGGTATCCCGCAGTTCGAGCCCTCGCCCGCCGGGTCGCGGACGACACCGCCGACCGCGTCGACCACCGCCTGGGTGACGCCGATGCCGGTGCCCTGCGGGCCCTGGAAGCCGAAGCTGCCGACGTCGACGAGGGGGGTCTGCTCGGCGACGGCGCGGGTGCCGGCGAAGCTGCCGACCGGGTTGCCGAGGATCGAGAGGGATGCCGTGACGGCGTTGGCGCCGGCGTAGAGGTCGTCGACCTCCTCGGCCGATGCCGGAGCAGTGGTGGCCGCCAGCAGGGCCACGCTGGCCAGGGCGAGTGCAGGTGCACGGAACCGGATGCGCATGGGGGATGTCTCCAGGAGCGTGTGACAGGCGGCACCTTCGTGCCGTTCGCCCTACGTTCGCCGCCGCCCCGAGGACCTCCTGCCCTGGGAGTGCGACGATCCGGTGACGTGCCCGGACCGGCTCAGCGGGCGGCGCGCGCGAGGTCGTGGTGGCGAGGCGACGGCGAGACGCCCAGCTCGGCGCACATCGACTCGTTCCGCTGCAGCAGGGCGCGGGCGGCGGCCCGCCGGTGGGCGGCGAGCAGGCGTTCCGCGGCGTCGAGGTACCGGTCCTCGTCCCATGGATCGGCGGCGACGGCGTCCTCGAAGCGCGCCATCGCACTTGTGAGGTCGCCCCGGGCGGCGGCGAGCTCGGCGAGGCGGTCGAGCAGTGCGAGCCAGCGCTGCCGCACGGCGGCCCGGGGAGCGGAGGCCCACGCCTCGAACGGGTGCACGGGGCACAGCTCGCCCCGGTGGTGCTCGAGGGCCTCCCGACCGAGGCGCTCGGCCACCGACGAGTCGGTCGCGGCCAGCGCCTCGCCGGCCAGGCGCTCGAACTCGCGGACGTCCACCGCGACGTCGTCGGCGAGGGCGATGGTGCGGCCGCGCCGCTCGACGACCGGCCCGTGCCGCTGCCGGACCCGGAGCAGCACGTTCCGGAGGCGGTTCCGGCCCACCGCCGGGTCGCCGTCGGGCCACAGGCTCTCGGCGAGCTGCTCGTCGTGCACGCCCCGCTCCGACAGGGCCACGATGCACACGGTGCGGTCCACGAGGTCGTCGCCGAGGCGACGCTCGGTCCCGTCGACGGTCAGGACGGTGTCGCCGAGCAGCCGCAGGGCGGGCCCGGGGCGCGTGGGCGGGTGGACCTGGATGGGCGGAACGGTCGGCGCCGGCGCGATCGCGTGGGGGCAGGGCGACGGCCAGCCGGTCTGCTGGATCGAGCGCTGGACCGCCTCGAGCTGGGCGACCATGCCGGGCGCGCCGAACGTCCGGGCCCGGTCGAGCGCATCGGCGACGACGGCGCCGGCGTCGTCCGTGCGCCCCAGCTCGGCCAGGGCCCGCCCCGAGACGAGCGGCCACGGCACGACCGCGGGGTTGAGGGTGCCCATCTGGCGGGAGAACTCGGCGCACGCCTCGGCGTGGGAGGCGGCCTCGCGCCACTCCCTTCGCGCTGCGGCGAGCTCGGCATGGGCGAGCAGCACCGGGTGGTACGTCACCCGCTCCCGCCACCGTCCGTCGCCACCGGGCAGTCGCAGGGCTGCCGCCGCACCGTCGAGGTCGCCCTGGCGGGTGAGCGCTCGGGCCAGCTGCGCCCGGGCCCCGATCACCAGCAGCGGCGCCACCCACTCGATGTCGGCCACGGCGCGCCGGGTGCACGCGACCGCGAGGTCGAGGTCGCCCTCGGCGAGCGCGAGCGCGCCTCGCCGGTGCGCCTCCAGGGGCTCCATCCGGCTCTCGCCGTGCATCCGGTCGCACAGCAGGCGGGCGCCGTCGAGGTCCTCGGACCACAGCAGGGCCAGGAAGAGGACGTGGCTCGCCTCCGGGGCCAGGGCGCCGGGGCCGGCGGCTGCCATGGCCCGGGAGCCGAGCTCGACCACGACCTGGCGGTCGGTGCCGGCGAGGCTGTGCTCGTACGCGAGCTCGCACAGGACGTTGGGATCGTCGACCCCCGCCGTCGCCAGGTCCTCGACGAGGTCCTCGAGCAGTGCGGCGGACCGCTCCCGCAGGGGCAGGTGCACGCGGCAGGCGGCGGCGAGGGCGGCCCGCACCCGGAGGCGGGTGCGGGCGTGTGCCGGGTCGGACGGGTCGAGGGCGGCGTCCACCTCGTCGAGCACCGCCACCGCCTCCAACGGGCGGCCGGTCTGGGACAGGTGGCGGCCGAGGCGGATCTGCAGCGAGCGGCGCTCCTCGCCGAGGCTGCGGTCGACGGCGAGCCGGAGCGTGGCGGCAGCTGCGTGGTCGCCCGCCTGGACCTGGGCCTGGGCGAGCTCGAGCAGCACCGGCACCGACACCTCGACGCCACGGGCCGCGTCCTCCTCGATCGCCCGCCGCCGCCAGCGCACCGCCCGGTGCGCGTCGCCCGCCTGCATGGCGAGGACGGCGCCGGCGCGCAGGGTGACCGCTGCCCAGTCCAGCGCACCGGGGGCCGCGTGCTCGAGGTGGGCGGCGACGTGCAGCGCCGACTCCCCCACCGACCGACCGTGCACGGCAGCGCGGGCGTGCAGCTCGGCCCGCCGGGTGGGGAGCAGGGCGTCGAGCACCGCCGGCCCCACCACGAGCTGGCCTGCGCCGGTGCTCGTGCGCCGCAGCAGGCCGCACTCGGTGAGCCGGTCGAGGGCGGGCAGCACCGCCGCCGGCGGGACGCTGCTCACGGCGGCGACGGCGGCGATGGATGCGCCCGGCCCCAGCACCGCGAGCGCCTCCACGACCTCACGGTCCGCGGGGCGGAGGTGCTCGAGGAGATCGCCGGCGTCGCGCTGGCGACCCTCGCCCGCGGTGATGCGGACCGGCGGTCGGTCCAGGGCGGTGGCGATCTCGTCGAGCCACGACCCCGGCGGCACGTCCACCGCGACCAGCAGGAGCGAGACGCTGCGCGCCTCGAGGTTGCGGGCCAGGTAGCCGAGCACCCGCGCCGATGCGGCGTCGACGTGCTCGGCACCGTCCACCACGAGCAGCAGCGGTGTGCCCACGCAGAGGCTGTCGATGCGGTCGGCGAGGTCGCGCAGGCCGTCGAGGCCGGCGCCGCGGGCCCGGATCGCCTCCGCGTCTGCCGTCCCGAGCTGGATGCCGAGGAGCCCGCACACGACCTCGAAGGCGCCGAAGGGGTGGGGGCTGGCGACGGCGACCCGGACATCGACGCCCCGCTCGGCTGCGGCGGCCACGGCGTCGTCGACCACGCCCGCGCTGTGCCGGCCGCGCCGGACCACCAGGCAGTCGCCCGAGCCCTCGGCCGCGTGCTCGAGCAGGGGCGCGAGCGCATCGGCCATCGCCGACTGCACCTCAGATCCCTCCACGCGCGCCATTCCCCAGGCCTCCCGTCCCGCACCCGGCACTGTAGTGACGGGCGCCGACGGCGTGGGCCGTCGGACGGCCGCCGTGGTCTCGACGGCACGGTGCGGTGCCGAGGCACGGTGCGGAGGCTCGGTGCGGGATGGGCGCGACGGCGTCCCGGCTCCGCCGGCCGAGACACCGTCGCGCCCGGATCCCACCTCGTCGCCGGGGGCCCGGTCCGAGAGACGACTCTCGTTGTCCAGGTGTCCGTCGACGCCGCCCACCGGGGCGGGATCCGGAACGCTGGTCGGTTGGGTGCGAGCCGACCTGCAGTGCACCGTAGGGACGAGCCGTCCCATCCGCGTCCCACGCGACGTCGATCGGCATGGGTCGAACGGCCCCTTCTGCCCCCTGGGACGCGGCTCGGGCCCCGGCTGGGTGCCGGGGCCCGAGCAGGACGACCGTGGGGTCGAGGGGTGTCAGCTCACTTCGGTGGCATCCGGATGCCGCCGTCGAGGCGCACGACGTGGGCGTTCATGTAGGAGTTGGTGAGCAGCTCGAGCGCCATGGAGGCGAACTCCTCGGACTTGCCGAGGCGCTTGGGGAACAGGACGCTCTGGCCGAGGTGGGCCTTGAACTGCTCGGAGGCCTCGCCCTCGCCGTAGATCGGCGTGTCGATGAGGCCGGGGGCGATGCAGTTCACGCGGATGCCGGCGGCCGACAGGTCGCGGGCCACCGGGAGGGTCATGCCGACGACGCCGCCCTTGGAGGACGAGTAGGCGGCCTGGCCGATCTGGCCGTCGAACGCGGCCACCGAGGTGACGGTGACGATGGCGCCCTTGCAGCCGTCCTCGTCGGCCTCGTTCTGGCTCATGGCGGTGGCGCCGAGGCGCACGCAGTTGAACGTGCCCACCAGGTTCACCTCGAGGACCTTGCGGTAGATGTCGAGGTCGTGGGCCGAGTCGTACTGGCCGTCCTTGCCGATGGTCCGGGTGGCGTAGCCGATGCCGGCCGCCGTGACCATGGTCTTGAGCGGGCCCATCTCCTTGGCGGCCTCGACCGCGGCGATGACCTGCTCGGGGTTGGCGACGTCGGCCTTGACGAAGACGCCCTTGATGTCCTTGGCGACGGCCTCGCCCTTGTCCTCGTTCATGTCGACGACGACGACGTGCTGGCCGCGCTCGGCGAGGATGCGGGCGGTGGCTTCGCCGAGGCCGCTGGCCCCGCCGGTCACAACAGATGAAGAACCAGTGATGTCCATGGCGGCGAGACTATTGACTGAACGGTCAAGTTGGCCAAAGGGACCCGGCCGTCGGGGTCAGCCGAGCGCCACCGTCCGCCACGCGCTCGGGTGGGTGTGCTGGCGGCGCCAGCGGCCCAGCCACGGCCCGAACGCGTCGACGGGCATGGCTCGGGCGAACAGGTACCCCTGGGCGAAGTGGCAGCCGAGCTCGGTGAGCTGCTCGCGCTGCTCCTCGGTCTCGACGCCCTCGGCCACGATCTGGATCTCCAGCACGTCGGCCAGCCGGCTCAGCATGGTGACGATGACCGTGTCGGAGTCGCTGCGCCCGAAGCCCGACACGATCGACCGGTCGATCTTCACCAGCTCCACCGGCAGCTCGCGCAGGTAGCGCAGCGAGGCGTAGCCCACGCCGAAGTCGTCGACGCAGATCGTGACGCCCGCGCCGCGCAGCTGCTCGAGGGTGGCCGCGGCCTCCTCGAGGTCGTGCAGCAGGGAGGTCTCGGTGATCTCGATGACCAGGCGCGACGGGTCCACCTGCCAGCGGTCCCACAGCCCGGTGACGTCGTCGACCACGCCGGGATGGTCGATGTGGCGGCCCGAGAGGTTCACGCTCAGCCGCAGGTCGGCCAGGGTGCGGTCGCGCTCCCAGTCGGCGAGGATGCGCCCCGCCCGCTCCAGCATCCACCGGCCGATCTCGACCACGAGCGTGGAGTCCTCGGCCACCTCGATGAACGCCTCGGGCGGCACGACCCGGCCGTCCTCGGTGGTCCACCGGCACAGCAGCTCGCCACCGGTGATGCGCCCGGTGCGCAGGTCGACCACCGGCTGGATGCACGCGTCGAGCGCGCCGACGCCCACCGCCCGGCGCAGCTCCCGCTCGAGGTCGAAGCGCTCCTCGACCGCCCGGCGCATGACGTCGTCGAACACGCGGATCTGGCCGGGGCCGGACGACTTGGCGTGGTACATCGCCACGTCGGCGTCCCGGAGCTGGTCGAGGGTCTGGTGGTCGCCAGGTTCCAGCCACGCCACGCCGATGGACGCCGACACGGGGATGGCGTCGTCGCCGATGGGCACGGGACGGCTGAGGGCGTCCTGGATCCGCTCGGCGAGGCGGGCGACCACGGTGACGTCGGCGGCCTCCTCGGCGAGCACGACGAACTCGTCGCCGCCGTTGCGGGCCACGAGGTCGGTGTCGCGGGTGGCGTGGCGCAGCCGGGCGGCGACGTGCTGGAGCACGACGTCGCCGACTCGGTGCCCGAGCGTGTCGTTGATGGCCTTGAACCGGTCGAGGTCGATGAACAGCACGCCGAGCCCCTGGCCGGAGCGCTCGGCCCGGGCGGCGGCCCGCTCGATCTCGGCGACCAGGCTCGCCCGGTTGGCCAGGCCGGTGAGGTCGTCGTGGGTGGCCTGGTGGGCGAGGCGGTCCTCGAGCACCTTGCGCTCGCTGATGTCGCGGGCGAACACGGCGATGACCGGGTCGGCGTCGTCGCCGGTGCGCCGGGTGGTGACCAGCACCGCCCGGGATGCGCCGTCGGCGGGGTGCATCGTCGCCTCGACGTCGGTGAGCCCGACGGGCACGTCGGCGAGCAGGGGGAACCGGTCGGCGAGCGCGGTCGCCGGCGTGCCGACGATGCGGGTGGGCGGCAGCGCCAGCAGCCGGGCCGCGGCGTGGTTCGCCGAGCCGATGGTGCCGTCGTCGCGGATGGTGAGTATGGCCTCGTCGGTGGCCTCGACCAGGCTGCGGCCGAACGCCTCGCTGGCCTCCAGCTGGTGGTGGAGCTGGTGCTGCTCGCCCGCCGCGAGAGCCAGGCGGCGGCGGTACCGCACGGCGACGAGCGCGGCGACGACGGCGACCGCCCAGCCCACCACCGTCAACCCGACCACGCGCACAGTCTGGTCCCGCTCCGGGAGCACAGGTGGGATGCCCGCCGGGCGCGGCACGGCCGGGGCGCTGCGGGAGGCGCCCCGGCCGTGGGAGGTCCGTCAGCTCGTCAGCCGGTCGATCGGTCAGCGCACGAAGTCGAACGCCGCCTGGTCGCTGGCCTGGGCGTCGTCGTCGTTGACCGCGGTCAGCGGGCCGACCGGCCGGATCGTGTCACCGGCGCCCGCACCCGGGGTGATCGACAGGGTGATGGTCCGCAGGTCGGCGCCGAGGGCGATCGAGTTCAGGAAGCGGCCACCGCCGTCGGGGACGTAGCCGTAGCTGGCCCGGTTCTCAGCGGACGACTCGCTCACCGGCTCGTTGAAGGCGATGGTGCAGGACGTGTCGCCCACGTCGCAGGTGGTGGACTCGATCATGAGCTCGGGGCCGTCGTCCTCGAGGACCTTGTCGCGCAGCGCATCCTCGGTGATCGTGCTGCCGCTCAGGTCGCGGACGCCGGTGAGGTCGGTGACGGTGGTCTGGTCGCCGTAGGCCATGTCGGGCGCGGCGTCGGCGCCGGAGCCGAGCGTGATCGTGATGGTGCGGCCCTCGGCCACCCAGGTGGACTGCGCTGTGCCGTTGGTGAGGGTGAGCGGCGTGCCGCTCCCCTGCTTCACGGTGATGGTCGCACCCGACGCCACCTGCACCTCGCGGGAGAAGTGCAGCAT
>DASTYO010000094.1:0-14474 GCA_035764875.1 Acidimicrobiales bacterium
AGGCCGGTGACGCCGGGGGCGATGTCGAGGTCGAGCGGCTGCAGCACCTGCGTCCGGCCGAACGACCGGGTGACGCCGCGCAGCTCCACGGTGGGGCGCATCATGCGATCTCCATCTCGAAGGTGGTGCGGCGGGCGACGACGACCGTCGCGCCGACGAGGACGAGGGCGAGGAAGGCCAGCTGGCCGGCGGGCTGGTAGGCGGCGAGGTCGCGGGCCGCGGTCGACAGCGCGGCGCCGCCGCCCATGTCGCTCCAGATCGACAGGCCGGCGCCGGCGAGCCAGGCTGCGGCGAGCCCGATGGCGGCCCGTCCGGTGTCGATGACCGTGCCCGCCGCCAGGGCGGTGACCGTGAGGCCGAGCGCGGGCAGCAGCCAGGCCGCGGCCCCCACGCCGTCGAACGGGACGGCCAGCGCGGCCAGGAGGGTCAGCCCGACGGTCGTGGTGAGCACGGCCCCGGGCCGGACCAGCACCAGGTGCAGGCCCGACGCCGGCGAGGCGGTCGAGATCTCGGCGGCGGGATCCATGGTCCGGCCGTAGGCGCCGGCGACGCCCGCCAGCGGCAGCAGCGGCGCCACGAGCAGGAAGATCGCACCGTCGCCCGGTCCCACGTGGGCGGCCGCGACGGCGAACAGCAAGGTGGCGGCGACGGCCAGCAGCCACGACGCCCGCAGCGACGGGGTGGCGGCCAGGAGGCGCGCGGTGTGGTCGGGCACCCGCAGGTGCAGCAGGAACCGCTCGACCGGGCCCGGGCGGGGCGCGTCGAGCTCGTCGAGGAGGCGCTCCCACACGGCGTCGGTGCGGGGCGCGTCGACCTGGGTCGCCACCAGCTGGCGGCAGTCGGCGCACGAGACGAGGTGGGCCTCGATGGAGCACGCCGCGGCGTGGGACACGTCGCCCACCGCGTACCGCTCCATCAGGGCAGGAGATGCGTGCCAGGCGGTGTCGTTCATGCCAGTGCCTCCCTCAGCTGGGTGCGTGCCCGGGACATGCGGGTCTTGACGGTGCCGGTCGGGATGCCGAGGAGGCGGGACGCCTCCCGGGTGGTGAGCCCGTCGAGCACGGTGGCCTGGACCACGGCCCGGAGCTCCGGGGACAGGCGCTGCAGGGCGCCGGCGAGGTCGCCGTGCTCGGTGCCCTCGAGCACCCGGTCCTCCGCCGACACGACGAGCTCCTCCTGCACCGGCGGCAGGGACTTGTGGGTGCGGCGCAGCTGGTCGATGAGCCGGCGCACGCCGATGCCCCACAGCCAGGCCGCCACCTCGCCGGAGCCCTGGTACGCCTTCGGCTTGCGCCACACGGCGAGGAACGTGTCCTGCACGGCCTGGTCGACGACGTCGGGCATCGCGCAGCGACGGGTCAGTCGCAGCGTCAGCCACGGGCTGTGCCGCCGGTACAGCTCCTGGAAGGCGACCCGGTCCCCGTCGGCGATCGCCGACAGGAGCTCGGCGTCGCTCCGCACGTCCTGCTTGGTCACGCACTTCCTGTCGCACCGAGGGCCGTGATCGGTTCACGCCCCGCCCAGATTCCTCCGCCGCGGCAGATCCTACGGAGATCGGTGAACCGATCTCGGTGCCGGCTGCGACAGAGGGCCCGTCAACTGCAAACCCCCTGACCTTGTCGAGGTTCACCATGAAGAAGACCCTGATCGCCTCCGCCCTGCTCGCCGGCGCCCTCGTCGGTGGCACCGCCGTGGCCGGCGCCGCCGATGGTGGCGACGCCGGGCGCGCCGACCACGGCGAGCTCGTCCGCTTCGCCGCCGCACCGGCGTCGCTCGAGGGCCACGCCACGATGGTGCGCACCGGCGACGGCTCCACGATCGTGTCGCTGCACGTCAGCGGCCTGGAGCCGGGCGCCACCTACGGCGCCCACGTCCACAACCGCCCCTGCTCCACGAACCTGGGTGGCACGCACTACGAGCACCCGGGGTTCGAGGGCGGACCGGCCGGCTACGAGGACGAGATCTGGCCCGGGCCGTTCACCACCAACGCCGCCGGCGTCGGCCGGGGCCGAGTGGTCGTGCCCGTCACCGCCGGCCCGGATGCCGTGTCGGTGGTGGTGCACGCCCCGGGCGGCACCAAGATCGCCTGCGCCGACCTCACCGACGCGCCGGTCTTCGTCCCCGACCCGGTCTGAGCCGGCAAACGGGTGCGGCCGCGTCGTGCGGCCGCACCCTCACGCCGGCTCGGCGCTGCCGTAGACGAACCAGCGGGTGGCGTCGATGTGCGGGCGCCAGCCCTCGGCCTCGAGCAGAGCGTTCAGCTCGTCGGGTTCGTACATCACCTTCACCACCCGCCACTCCGAGCCGTCGGCCAGTCGGCGTCGGTGCAGGTCCGGTTCGTAGGTGAAGACGTAGGGGTCCTTCGCCGGCGACGTCGGCTGCGGGTCGTCCCGGTTGTCGATCAGGAACGCCCGGCCGCCGGGGGCGAGGCAGTCGCGCACCAGCGACCAGAACTCGCCGAAGCGGGCCCGCGGCACGTGCGACAGCCAGAACGAGAAGAAGACGACGTCGTACCGCTCCGTCGGTCGCCAGTCGAAGAGGTCGGCCTGCACGTAGGTGACGTCGTCCCGATGCACCCGGGCCCGGTTCTGCTCGAGGGTCTCGGCGGACGCGTCGACGACAGTGAGCTCGTCGGCGGTGCGGGCGAGCCGCTCGGTCCACCAGCCGGTGCCGCCGGCGAGCTCGAGCACCCGGCCGGTTGCGCCGAACGACGCCAGCGCCTCGTCGAGCACGGCGACCTGGCGGTCCCACTCGGCCCGCTCCTCGTCACCCCGGTCGTAGCGGCCACGCCGCTGCCACCACTCGTCGTACTCGGGCGCCCGGGCCCGGTAGTACGCCCGCTGCTCGGCCAGCAGGTCAGCGTCGTCCTCCACCGGCGGTGACCATATGCCCGAGGCTTCCGGCGACCTCGCGGAGTTCTTGTCGGCCCCTGGGTTGCATGGTGGGTGCGGGCGCGTGGTCAGCCGGCCTCGAAGTCGTAGGCCTCGGTGAGCCAGTCCCTCACCGTGTCGTCGATCTCGTCCGCGTCGCGCACGTTGACGACGTGCCACCAGCGACCGCTCCACTCCTGGGGCTTCCGAGCGATCCGCGGGTGGTCGATGCGGTTCGGGGAGAAGAACGACAGCGCCACCCACTTCGTCATCGGGCGGAGCTGGGCGAACGTCGTGTGCACCTTGAAGAAGATGCCGACCGACACCGGTTCGACGTGCACGTCGCCGAGCGCCGAGAGGTGGGCGTGGACGGCCTCGAAGATGGGGCGCTCGCGCTCGGGCCCGGTGGCGAAGTACTCCTCGAGCGTGAGCGCCGGCGCGCACTCGTGCCCCTGGCGCGTCCGCCCGAACTGCCGTCCGCACTCCGGACAGGTCCACCGGGTCACCCCGAGATCGTCGCACAGGACCGCGGGCGGCGACCCGGCAGGTGCCTACAGCGGCGAGTCGGGTGGCGGCGGCAGGCTGGGCGGCGCGGTGCGCCGGGGCAGCCCGTCCGGCCAGACCTCGTCGAGCAGCAGGTCGCGGATCGCGGTCATGCCACCGAGGTTGGGGTGCACGGGTGCGGCGGCGTTCACCGGCACGAGGGGCTCGACCCAGCGGACGGCGGGCAGGTCGCAGGCGGTGTGGCCGGCACTCGGGGCGTAGACGTCGACGTAGCCGGTGACGTCGCTGTAGCTGCGGCCGGGGTCGTCGGCCACCGAGCGGATCATGTCGTTGAGCGCCTCCTGGATGCTGCGCAGGTACCGGGCGTCGTCCTCGTCGACGCCCATGGCCGGGCAGCCCGCCGTGGGGCCGATGGCGAAGATGCCGGGGTAGCCGAGGACGTGGACGTCTGCGTCCGGCGAGCGCCGGTGGATCTCCTCGAGCACGGCCGCGATCTTCGGAGCGGTGGCGGCGATGCGGTCGAAGGGCCGCTCGGCCTCGACGGCCCCCTTGCAGCTCGTCTGGGTGACGGCCGCCTCGGCGCACGTGGAGGCGATGCCGCCGAAGCCGATGTCGTTCCCGCCGATCTGGAGCGTGACGACGTCGGTGTCGGCGCGCAGGGCATCGAGCTGGGGCGGGTTGCCCGGGTGGCCGTCGTACCCGAGCGGCGCGCCGTACTCGGCGAACTCGTCCTCCGGTGACACCCCGTGGGTCTCCCACATGTGCTTGGTGCTGGCGCCGCTGCACGTGACGTCGGTGAGCTCGAGCGCGAGGGCATCGGCGACCTGGTGGGCGTAGTTCAGGCTCGACCGCAGGCAGCCCCACGGCTGCTCGACCTGCACGGGCACCAGCGGCCCGGCGGCGTAGGAGTCGCCGAGCGCCACCATCGTGCGCGGCCCTCGGTCGGGGTCCGGTGCCGCGTCGGCGACAGGCAGGAGGAGCCCGCCCAGGACCGCGAGCAGGAGCGTGGTGACGAGTGCTCGAGGGAGGAGCGGGGAGCGGCCGGCCATGCGCGGAGGGTTCGCCGGCGGTGACCGCTCCACCTCCCCCGTCAGGCCGGAGCCGGCGGGGACGGCGCGCTACCCGCGGCGCTGCCGTCGTTCTCGCACCGCGGCTCGCGCGCGGGTGAGCGCGTTGAGCGCTCCCAGCATCGCGTGGTCGGCCCGGGAGTCCGCCGCCGGCAGGAGGCCGATCTGGCGGGCGAAGGAGAGCCCGTCGTAGTAGACGTCGTTGTGCCGCAGCACGGCGCCCTCGAACCGCATCACGTCGACGCCACGCAGCACGACGTGACGTCCGGTGGGCTCGACGCCCTGGAACGGGCCGCCCGTGAAGTCGCCCTCGAGCCGCCACTGGCCCACGGCGGTGTGGTCGTCGACGTCGTGGATCTCCTCGACCGTCATCTGCAGGTTCGGGAAGGCCTCGAACAGCTCCCGGAAGAAGGCCCGCAGCGCGACCTGGCCGGTGACGAGCGTGCCGAGGGCGATGAAGTCGTCGGAGCTCCTGTCGTCCCAGATCGTGGCGAGCCGGTCGAGGTCCTTGGCGCCGATGGCGTCGAACGCCTCCCGCATCAGCTTCGACGCCCGCACCGTGCCGGTGCCCGGTTCCGTGGATGCCATGACGACCCCCTGATCAGCCGTGCTGTCGTTCCCGATGCGAAGCGTACGCCGGTGCCCCAGGTCGAAGCACGGGCGTACCCTGCGGGACGTGGGCGACGTGAAGCCGGCGCTGGTCACGATGTCCGACGACGTCTGGGCGCGGACCCGGGCGCGGGTCGAGGGCCTGACCGACGAGGAGTACTTCTGGGAGCCGGCGCCCGGGTGCTGGTCGATCCGCCAGCGCGCCGATGGGCGATGGGCGGCGGAGCACGTCCTTCCCTCCCCGTCGCCGGAGCCGCTGACCACCATCGCGTGGCGGCTGTGGCACCTCATCGACATGTACGGCGAGGACCGGGCGCCCCGCTGGCTGGACGTGCCGGCGCAGGGACCGGCGATCGGGCGCGACGACCCGGCGGGTGCGCCGCCGGCGACGGCCGCGGACGCTCTGGACCTGCTCGAACGGGCCCACGACCGCTGGGACGCCCACCTCGAGCTCGTGTCCGAGGACCAGCTCGCCCTGCCCATCGGCCCGGTCGGCGGCCCCTACGCAGACCGGTCGCGGGCGAGCTACGTGCTCCACATGCTCGACGAGTTCGTCCACCACGGCGCCGAGGTGGCGCTGCTCCGCGACCTCTGGCGCTGGAGGCGTGGCGGGCTCAGCGCCGATCCCCTGGTGGAGCGGGTCGTCCGGGGCGACACGGGCGTCGTCGACGAGGTCGACGACCCGGCGTCGGCCGGCGAGCTCGTCGAGCGGGCCGCCGCATACGGGCGCTGGGACCTGCTCGTCGCGCTCGTGGAGCGGGGCGCGCCCGTGCCCACCACCGGTCGGACGCCGCTGCACCTCGCCGCCGGCGCCGGCGAGGCCGAGGTGGTGCGGGTGCTGCTCGAGCACGGTGCCGACCCGACGGCCACCGACCCCGACTACCGCGCCACGCCCCTCCAGTGGGCCGAGTTCCTCCGCCAGCCGGCGGTCGCTGAGCTGCTGCGGCGCGAGCCCGGCTGAACGACGGTGTCGATGGCTCCGCTGCGGTTCGTCGGGTACGAGGCGTCGGCGCGCGAGCCCAACGTCGTCGTGGACGGGTCGCCGAACGCCGGAACCGTTCTGGTGCTGTCGCACTGGCCGGGCATGCCGACGCCGCCGGGGGTCGAGGCGGACAGCTCGTGCCAGATGGTGTTCCGGTACCTCGACCGGGGTGCTGACCTCCACGGGGACGCCCGGGCGGTCACGAACAACCACTTCGACCAGGACGGCCTCGCCGGCGTCTACGCGCTCACCGATCCCGACGACGGCATGCGCCGGCGCGCTCAGCTCGAGGGGCTGGCGTCGGCCGGCGACTTCGGCGTGGCGCCCGATCGCACGTCGGCCCGGATCTCGATGGCGGTGTCGGCGCTGTCGGATCCGGCCACCTCGCCGCTGTCGCTCCCAGCTGGCTACGACGAGATGTGCGTCGTCCTGTACGAGCACGCGCTCGCCGTCCTGCCGGCGTGGCTCGACGACCCGGATCGGTGCCGCGAGCTCTGGGCCGGGGAGGACGCCGAGCTCGACGCCGGCGAACGGGCGCTGGCCAGTGGCGAGGTCCGGATCGAGGAGCGCCCCGAGGTGGACCTGGCGGTGGTGACCCTGCCCGCCAGCGGTCGGTCGGGTGGGCACCGCTTCGCCGGCCGGCGCTTCGACGGCATCCACCCGATGGCGCTGCACGCGGCCACCGACCGCTCCGTGCTCCTCGTGCTCGACCCGGCGGCCAGCCGCCACCGCCTCACCTGCCGATACGAGGGCTGGGTCCAGTTCCGCTCTCGGCCGATCCGACCCCGGGTCGACCTGGTGCCGCTGGCCGCTCGGCTCACCGCCGAGGAGACGGGAGGCGCCCGCTGGACCGCCACGTCGCCGGCCGAGCTCACGCCGGAGCTCACCACCGATGCGGCGGGCCCGGCGTCGTCCATCGACCCGCAGCGCCTGGTGTTCGAGGTCGTCCGGTTCCTGGCCGAGGCGCCGACGGCGTGGGACCCGTACGCGCCGACGAGCCGCTGATCCCGACCGCCTACCGGATCCGGCGGGCGCGCAGGACCACGTCGGGCACGTCAGGGCCACGGTGGCCGGGCGGTGGCGTCCGCCTGCGCACCTCGTGCACGTCGACGCTCCACGACGCGTCGAGCTGCGACGCCACGTCGCCGGGCTGCACGTAGTCGGCGGGGTCGAACCCGGTGTGGTGCTCGTGGCCGGTGAGGTCGTGCCCGACGTGGAGGAGCGTGCCGCCGGGAGCGACGGCACCGAGCAGCGCCCGGATGGTCGCACCGTCGGGGTCGTGGCGGAGCGCGGGGTACTGGAGCGACACCAGGTCGAACCGGCGGTCCAGCGGCTCGGCGGTGACGTCGGCGACCAGCCACTCGACGTCGGCGCCGGCGGCGGCCGCAGCCCGGCGAGCCCGCTCGATCGCCACCTCCGAGATGTCGACGGCCGTGACCCGCCAGCCCCGCTGCGCCAGCCAGATGGCGTCGGCGCCCTCGCCGCACCCGACATCGAGCGCGGTGCCGGGGACGAGCTCGCCGGCCTCGTCGACCAGCCCGCCGTTGGGTCGACCGCTCCAGAGCTGCTGGCCGCCGTCGGCGTACCGGGCATCCCAGTCCTCGGCCCCGTCGCCGGTTCGACCGTCTTCGTGCTGTTCCATGCGCACCACGGTACGACCGCGGCGACGAGCTGCAACACGTCTTGCGGGATCTGCAAGAGGCTGCCAGTGTGGGTGCGTGGACGACGTGGAAGCGCTGGTGCGGAGCCGGTTGCGCAGCCTGCGGCAGGCGCTCGGCTGGTCGCTCGACGTGCTCGCCGAGCGGGCGAACCTCAGCCCCTCCACCATCAGCCGCATCGAGACCGGCAAGCGCACCATCAGCCTCGATGTCCTCGTGCCGTTGGCGCGGGCGCTCCAGATCGACCTCGAGTCGCTGCTCGACGCCGACACCCCTGACGCCGACGTGGTGATCCGTCCGGTGCCGAGCCACCGAGACGGCACCATCACCTGGCCGCTCAGCACGCCGACCGGCTCCACCAGGGCGATGAAGCTGCGGCTCGTACCGCCGGTGCGGCCGTCGGCGCCGCAGGTGCACCCAGGCCACGACTGGTTCTTCGTGCTCGACGGGCGGGTGCGGTTGCGGCTCGGCGACCGGGAGATCGTGGTGGAGGCGGGCGAGGCGGCCGAGTTCTCGACCATGACGCCGCATGCCGTCGACGCCCTCGACGGCCCAGCGGAGCTGCTCATGGTCTTCGACCAGGACGGCCAGCGCGCCCACCTGCACGCAGACGGCTGAGCCCTCGTCGCTGCAGGGGTACGGTCCGCTCGGTGGACGCCCTCGACATCATCAGGCGGGAGGGCGACGCCTTCTACGCCGTCGCCAGCACCGCCGACCCGACGCGCCGGGTGCCGAGCTGCCCCGAGTGGGACATCGCCGACCTGGTGTGGCACCTGGCCGAGGTGCACCGGTTCTGGGCCGAGGTCGTCGAGCGGCAGCTGCAGGACCCGGATGAGGCGGAGGCCGGCGCGCCCGAGCGCCCCGGCGACCTCGAGGGCCTCGTCGCGATGGGGCGCGGCAACCTCGATCGGCTGCTCACCGCCCTGGCCGGCGCCGACGACGACACGCCGGTCTGGACGTGGGCCAGCCAGCGCGACGTCGGCTTCATCCGGCGGCACCAGGTGCAGGAGGCGTTCATCCACCGCTGGGACCTCCAGCAGGCGGCGGGCGTCGATCCTGACCCGATCGACCCCGAGGCGGCCGCCGACGCCATCGACGAGCTCCTCGCCATGACGCTGCCGTGGGGCGTCGACGCCGGGCGGCCGCTGCCGGGCTCGGTCCACCTGCACTGCACCGACACCACCGGCGAGTGGGTGATCCACGCGGACGGGCGCGTCGAGGCGATCCACGCCAAGGGCGACGTGGCGGTGCGCGGGACCGCGTCGGATCTGGTCCTCGCCCTCTACGGTCGGGTCGACCTCTCCGCCGTCGACGTGTTCGGCGACGAGGCGGTGGCGGCCGAGCTGCTCCGCCGGCTCGACATGAGCTGAGCAGCGGACCGGGTGCGCCGGCCCGCCGTCGGGAGCATGATGGGCGACATGGCAGCACGTGCGGTGGACCTGTTCGTGGCGTCGATCGGGCGGTTCGCCGACCGGGTCGACCGCATCCCCGACGACGGCTGGGGGGCGCCGACGCCGTGCAGCGAGTGGGACGTGCGCGCCCTGGTCAACCACCTGTGCAGCGAGCAGCTGTGGGCGCCGCACCTCGTGGACGGGGAGACCATCGAGCAGGTCGGCCACCGCTACGACGGCGACGTGCTCGGCGACGACCCGAAGGCCACCTTCCGCTCCGCGGTCGAGGGCTCCACCGCGGCCTTCCAGCGAGCCGACCTGGACGACCTCGTCCACCTGTCGTTCGGCGACGTGCCGGGCGCGGTCTACCTCGACCAGATGCTCACCGACGCCGAGGTGCACGGGTGGGACCTGGCGAAGGGGCTCGGCGAGCCGGCGTCGGTCGACGAGGCGACCGCGTCGTACCTGCTGCCCGGGGTGCGCCAGCAGGAGGAGCTGCTCCAGGCGTCCGGCCTGTTCGACGAACCGGTCGACGTCGGCGCCGACGCAACCGACGGTGACGTGCTGCTGGGGCTGCTGGGCCGAGACCCGCGCTGACCGCGTCGGGTCGGCGTAGGTTCGCCGGCCATGGCGTTCGAGACCGTCACCGGGTACTGCTGGCCCCAGAGCGTCGCGCCGGGCGAGGCGGTGTCGCTCCACCTGTCCTCCGCCGGCGGCCGGCCGGTGCAGGTGGAGGTGGCGCGGGTCGGCGGGACGAGGGAGGTGCGCTGGGCCGACACCGTCCCCGCCGACTTCCACCCCGTCCCGGACGGTGCCGACGCGAACGGCTGCGGCTGGCCGGCCGCTGTGACCATCGAGGTGGGCGACGACTGGCGGTCGGGCTACCACGAGGTCGTGCTGACCATCGACGTCGACGGCCGGCGGCGCACCACGCACGCCTTCTTCGTCGTGCGCCCGGCGCCCACCGCGACCGGCACGATCCTGCTGCAGCTGGCAACCAACACCCTGCACGCCTACAACGACTTCGGCGGCCGCAACCTCTACACGGGCGGCACCACGGTGTCGCTGCAGCGGCCGATGTCGCCCGGCTTCCTCCAGAAGCCGCCGGGGCCGGGGCGTCGGGTCACGAACCAGGTGGCCGACGACCGCCAGATGACCTCCCACGTCGGCTACCTGCGGCTCAACCACCTGTCGCCGTGGGCGGGCTCGGCCGGGTGGCCGGACTGGGAGCAGCCGTTCCTCGCGTGGGCGGAGCGCCGGGGCTACGGCATCGACGTCGTCACCAACGCCGACCTCGAGGACCACCCCGACCTCCTCGACCGCTACCGGCTCCTGCTCTCCGTGGGGCACGACGAGTACTGGTCGGGGCCGATGCGCGACACCGTCGAGGGCTTCATCGCCGGCGGCGGGAACGCGGCGTTCTTCTCCGGCAACACCTCCTTCTGGCAGGTGCGCATGGAGGGCCGGGACGAGACGGGCGCGGCCACGCAGATGGTCGGCTACAAGGGCCGGTTCAAGGACGACCCCGTGTTCGACACCGACCGCCAGGCGGAGACCACGACCTTGTGGTCGGACGTGCTGCTCGACCGGCCCGAGAACCACATGACCGGCGTGAGCTTCTCCCGCGGCGGCTACCACCGCATCGGCAAGCGGGTCACCAACGGTGCCGGCGGCTACACGATCCACCGGGCCGACCACTGGCTGTTCGAGGGCACCGGCATCGACTACGGCGACGTGCTCGGCGGCGACGCCCGGATCGTCGGCTACGAGTGCGACGGCTGCGACTTCACCTACGTCGACGGGCTGCCCCACCCCACCGGCAGCGACGGCACGCCGGGCAGCTTCACCATCCTCGGCACCGCGCCCGCCGCCCACTTCACCCGCACCACCGCCGCCCGTCCCCCGGCGCCCAGCGAGCCGTCCGAGCTCGAGTTCATCTCGTCGCGCGTGTTCGGCGACCGGGGCCACGAGGAGCGCCTCGCCCACGGCCATGCCGTGCTCGGCACGTGGACGTCGGCCGGCGGCGGGACGGTGGTGACGTCGGGCTCCACCGACTGGGCGCACGGGCTCGCAGCACACGACCCCCAGGTCGAGCAGATCACCGCGAACGTGCTCGATCGGCTCGGCTCGGCAGGTTGATGCATGTGGCCCATTGCGGGTGCCCGCCGGCGGCGCGCGTAGTGGTGCCACCGGTACGTCACGGCAGTGCCGTACCGTGCGGGGAGGCACAGTTGGGGGGTTCACCCATGGCCATCGCAGCAGACCGGGCGCGCCGCGCGTCCGTGAACGCACCAGAGGAACGAGACCTGCACATCGCCTGGCTCCTCGGTCTCACCCCGGCACGCGTCCGCACCATGCGCCGCCTCCACGCCAAGTGCGGGGTCGGCGAGGAGGTCGACGCCGACGCCGTCGCCCGCCGCATCGGCCTGTCGCCACGCCGGTTCCGCTGCTGGCGGCGGCTCGAGGAGCTGAGCGACGACCAGCTCGCCGCCGAGGTCCGGTGCTCGGAGACCTCCGCCGTCCGCGGCGTCGTCCGGCGTCGGGCCACGCGGGCGCGCGGGTAGCACCGACACCAGATCGACCCCCGTTGGGGGTCGACGGGAGGCGCTGGCGGGTGGACCATGGAGGTGCGGGCCGCGCGTCGCGGCACCGCTGACGGACGGGCACGGGCGATGCTCGCCGTCGCGCACCGAAGGGAGCTCCGGATGACCTACCCCGCCGACCTCCGAGTGGACGCGCCGCTGGAGGTCGCCAACTGGCGACCGCTGGTGCACTGGCTGCTCGCCATACCCCACCTGATCGTCGCCAACGTGCTGAGCAACGTGGCCAGCGTGCTGGCGCTCATCAGCTGGTTCACGATCGTCTTCACCGGGTCGCTGCCGCAGGGCATCGCCGACTTCCAGTGCATGATCCTGCGCTACGAGACCCGGGCGTACAGCTACGCGCTCTGGCTGCGCGAGGGCTATCCGCCCTTCGAGTTCCAGCTGCAGGCGGAGGACCCGGGCACCGACCCGGTGCACGTCGACCTGCAGCCGCAGCTCGAGGACCGCGACCGGCTCACCGTCGGCCTCCGGTTCCTGTGGATCATCCCCATCGCCCTCTTCACCGCGGTGGTCGGGATCGCTGCGTGCGTCGCCATCGTCATCTCGTTCTTCGCCGTGCTGTTCACCGGCCGCTGGCCCGAGAGCATCCACCGCTTCGTCGTGAACACCGCGCGGCTGGTGCTGCGGCTCAACGTCTACGGCCGCCTCCTCGTCGACGACTACCCGCCGTTCGCGCTCGAGGAGGGTGGCGGCATCGCCCCGATCGCACCGGCACCGCCGGCACCGCCCGCACCGGCCTGAACGAGTCGGGACGAAACGCACTTCCCACGCCGGCGACCTCGTCGTACGGTGCACGGCATGTGGCTGTGAACCATCCCCATCCGTGCACCGCCGACACCGGTCGGCCCGAGACGAGGAAGGACGTGCGATGGCACAGCAGAAGCGCCGGGGGTCCGGGCGGGTGACGCCCAAGGGCACGAAGAACCCGGACCCCACTGCGAAGCGGGAGCGGCCCGGCCTGCCCCCGCAGCCCCAGCGGGCGCCCCACGAGGTGGCGGGCAAGGCCGGCAAGCAGAGCCACAAGGCGATGCGGCCGATCACCCACAACCGCGGGAACCGCTAGCGCCGGCGGGTCCGGGCCGCAGACGAGCGCCTCGGACCCGCCGACACCCCGGTCGCGCGCGATCCGCCTCTCGACGCGGCGCGGTCTGGTAGGAACAGCGCCGCCGGAGCGTGACGTCCGTCACCCGTCGCTCCCGTCGTCGCCAGCCCGCGGTGCACGCCCGGTCCTCGCCCGGCGACGCACCTGTCGTCGGGTCCGACGACCCTCTGGGGGGACAGATGAAGCGGTATGCACTGCGTACCTTCGTCGCGCTCGTCGCGGCACTCGCCTTGCTGGTGGCCATCGCGCCGACGGCGGAGGCCCGCACCGACACCAAGGGCAAGCGGGTCCTGCTGCTCCACGGCTACCAGCCGTGGGGCACGCCGACGTCGCCTTGCGACATGTGGGGCGCCATGGAGTCGGCGCTCCAGGCCCAGGGCTTCACCGGGCCGAAGACCTCCGTCCAGTACTACGACGCCCAGGTCGCCTGCGACGTGAGCGTGATCCCGTACGGCTCGGCCAGCGCGCACCACGCCCCCAGCGGCGGCGTGCACGACCGATACGTGTCGATCCGGCACCTGGGCTACGAGCTGGCCTGGATGATCTACGAGCGCTACTCCCGCTACGGAGAGACCGTGGACGTCGTCGCCCACTCGATGGGCGGGCTCATCGTCCGCTACGCGCTTGCGCAGGTGCAGGCCGGCAACGCCGAGTTCCCGCCGTACCTGTACGTGGAGGACGTGGTCACGCTGGGCACGCCCCACAACGGCTCCGGCTACGCGAGCTGGTGCTGGACCACCCAGTGCGGCGAGATGTCGCCGGGGAGCTCCTTGCTGAGCTGGCTGCGCGGCAACGCATGGAACCCTCAGGTGAGCGGCGGCACCGACTGGACCGCCATGGGCTCCTACGAGGACGGGACCGTGTCGGAGTCGTCGGCCGTCGACATGGGCGCCGCGCACAAGGTCCTGTACCAGCCGGCGGCCGGAATCGGCCACAGCGACTACTACACGTCGACGTCCACGGCGTCGAGCGCACCCGTCTACTACTCCGACGGCGGTGGCGCCTGGTACTCGTGGTCGACCGGGTACTGGCCGGTGCGCTGGTCGGCGAACTCGCTGTACGTCGGATCGTGGTGACCGGCTGACGTGACGACCGGGGTGGCGGCGCGAGCGGGCCGCGCTGCGCCCCGGCCTCGTCACACGTCGGCGGGGCCGCAGGTCGCCTCGGCGTCCGCCTCGTAGGGCGGGGCCGCCGGCTCGTCGTGGCGGGCGGCGCAGGCGATCTCCCACGGGAGCGGCCACGGGTTGGGGAGGCAGTCGCCCACGCCGGACGACTGCTGGTACATCACCGCGGCCGGCTGGCCCGGCGCCTGGCAGCCGGGGCGGGCGTGGTGCCGGCCGAGCAGGTGGCCGACCTCGTGGTTGACCAGCATGCGGCGGTAGTCGTCGAGCGAGCCCGGCCAGGCGGGGGTGGCCTCCCGCCAGCGGTCGGCGTTGAGGGCCACGACCGGTCCGATCTGGCACGACCAGCGCCCGCCGGTGTCGTAGGGCAGGCAGGTGGCGTCGACGTCAGCCGGTTCGGCGACGAGCACGGTGTTCGGTGCGTCGTCGCGGAAGCGGAACTCGAACCCGGCCTGCTGCCAGCCGCGCGGATCGGTGAGCGTGGCGCGGACGAGTTCCTCGAACCCCTCCGTGCCGTCGGTGGCGCGGCGCTCGAGGCGCAGCTCCACGAGCACGGGCGCCGGCTGC